>NZ_LWEJ01000085.1:0-124870 GCF_001635525.1 Alcanivorax sp. HI0007 | reverse complement strand
GGGTTGAGGCGCTGGGCCTGGGCCTGCATGGCCCTGACTCGCTGGGGGGGCAGTCGGGGGGGCGGGCCGCCGCTGAGCATGCCGTCGAGAATGCGAATGTCGCGGCTCAGGGCCCATAGCAATACCGGGGGTTCAACGCCCTCCGCACGCAGGGTCTGGATGATATGCAGCACGCGCTGGGCGTTCCCCTGGGCAGTGGCTTCCGTGAGATCGAAGGGCGAGTAGCGACTGGAGTCGCCCACCGCCTGTTGCACGTCTTCCGGACCGACCCGGCCGTCTTCCACCAGCAGGGTAAGCTTGTCCACTTCCTGGGCGGCGGCCAACAGGTTGCCTTCGCTGCGTTCGATCAACAGGGCCAGGGCATCCTCCGTTGCGCTGAGTCCGCGGCTTGCCAGGCGGTCTTGCAGCCAGTTGCGCAGGCCGGCACCTTCCACCGGCCAGACTTCAATCACTGCGCCCACTTCGTCCAGGGCTTTCACCCAGGCGCTGTTCCAGTCCTTGCGGCGATCCAGTTTTGAGCAGCGGATCAGCAGCAAGGTGTCATCGCCGGGGCTGGCCAGAACATCGCGGAGGATCTGGCTGCCGGCCTTGTCCGGTCGCTTGTCGTTAAGCACCAGTTCCAGAATCCGGCGGCCACCGAACAGGCTCATGCTCTGGGATTCGTTGAGCAGGGCATTCCAGTCGATGCCGGTGTCGGAAGAGAAACGGTGACGCTCGTCAAAACCCTGATCCCGGGCGGCGCGGCGCAGGTCGTCGAGCAGCTCGCCCTGTTGCAGCGGCTCATCGCCGGCCACCAGGTAGGCGGGCAGTAACCGGTCGGCCAGATGTTTGCCAAGCTGCTCCGGGCGCAGGCGCATCAGTAGGTCTCCCAGCCCTCGGAGGCGGCGGCAATCTGGTTGATCAGCCGATAAGCCATATCCAGAAACAGGTCGTCACGGACCAGTTGCTCCTCGTCGGAGGAGGCGGTGGCGTTTTCCGGATACCAGGGCAGGTTGCGCAGGGTCATCATGCGCGTGGGGGTGGTCAGCAGGGCACCACTCTTGCGGTCCTTGATATGCCAGCGCAGGGTGTAGCGAAGTTCGATTTCCGCCTGACGGCCCTGGGCATCCACCGCGGAAGTACGACGCATCCAGTCCTCATCATCAATGACCAGGATGTAAGGCGCCTCGCTATGTACCAGCACGCCCTGGTCTTCCAGTTCATCTTCCAGGGTGTAGCGCAGTTCCGTGGAGGCACCGCTTACCGTCAGGGTTTCCATGGAGGGTGTGCTGGTGGTGCCGCGCAGTTGCCAGCCGCAGGCACTGAGGGCAAGCCCCAGCACCAGCAGGAGGATCAGGCGCGTTGTGGGGCGCAGGGTGGATGTCATAACCGCCTCTCAGTTGGCAACGATGTTGACCAGTTTACCCGGTACCACGATCACCTTGCGGATGGTTTTGCCGTTGGTGAATTTCTGCACATTGGGCTCGGCCTTGGCCAGGCTTTCCACGGTGTCCTTGTCGGCGCTGGCGGGCACCTCGAGCTTGGCGCGTACCTTGCCGTTAACCTGTACCACCAGTTCGATGCTGTCTTTCACCAGCGCGCTTTCGTCCACGTCCGGCCAGGCGGCATTGAGTACCGCTTCATCATGGCCCAGGGCCTGCCACAATGCATGACTGGCGTGGGGGGTGATGGGCGCCAGCACCAGTACGGCGGCTTCCAGGGCTTCGTGCTTCACGGCGGCGTCGCCATCGAATTTGCTGACGTCGTTGATCAGCTCCATCACTGCCGCAATGGCGGTGTTGAAGGTGTGACGCCGGCCAAAGTCGTCGCTGACTTTCTGGATGGTTTCGTGGGTCTTGCGACGCAGTGCCTTGGCATTGTCGTCCAGGTTGTCCACGTTCAGTGCACCCGGCAGGCCGGTTTCCACGTGTTCTGCCACCAGACGCCACAGGCGTTTGAGAAAGCGGAAAGCGCCTTCCACGCCAGAGTCGTTCCACTCCAGGGACTGCTCCGGGGGTGCCGCGAACATCATGAACAGGCGCACGGTGTCGGCACCGTATTCCTCGATCATTTCCTGCGGGTCCACGGTGTTGCCCTTGGACTTGGACATCTTGGCGCCGTCTTTGAGCACCATGCCCTGACAGAGCAGTTGCTTGAAGGGCTCGTCGGATTCCACCAGGCCGGTGTCGCGCAGCAGTTTGTGGAAGAAGCGCGAATAGAGCAGGTGCAGGATGGCGTGTTCAATGCCGCCCACATATTGGTCCACGGGCAGCCAGTAGTTGGCGGCTGCCGGGTCCAGCATGGCCTGGTCGTTCTGCGGGCAGCAGTAACGGGCGTAGTACCAGCTGGATTCCATGAAGGTATCGAAGGTGTCGGTTTCGCGCAGGGCGGGTTGACCGTCAAAGGTGGTCTTGGCCCACTCCGGGTCAGCCTTGATGGGGCTTTTCACGCCGTCCATCTCTACCTCGGTGGGCAGCACCACCGGCAACTGGTCTTCCGGTGTGGGGTGCAGTTCACCGTCTTCGGTTTCCACCATGGGAATGGGGGCGCCCCAGTAACGCTGCCGGGAGACACCCCAGTCGCGCAGGCGATAATTCACTTTTTTCTCGCCCAGGTTGCGCTCGCTCAGCCAGGTGGCGATGGCGTCGAAGGCCTCGGCGGAGGTCTTGCCGGTGAATTCCCCGGAGTTCACCAGTTTGCCTTTTTCGGTGAAGGCTTCGCTGTCCAGATCGATGGACTCACCCTTGGCCGGTTCAATCACCTGCTTGATGGGCAGGCCGTATTTTTTGGCAAATTCGTAATCCCGCTGGTCGTGGGCGGGCACGGCCATGACGGCACCGGTGCCGTAGCTCATCAGCACGAAGTTGGCTACCCAGACCGGGACCTGTTCGCCGCTGATCGGGTGAGTCGCGGTGAGGCCGGTGTAGATGCCTTTCTTTTCCATGGTGGCCATATCGGCTTCGGCCACCTTGTTGTGCAGGCACTCTTCCACAAAGTCTGCCACTTCATGGTTGGCAGCCGCGGCTTTCTTTGCCAGCGGGTGCGCCGCCGCCACGGCCACGTAGCTCACCCCCATCAGGGTGTCCGGGCGGGTGGTGTAGACGCGCAGCGGCGCTTCGCCCTGAATGGCGAATTCCATTTCCACGCCTTCCGAGCGACCGATCCAGTTGCGCTGCATGGTCTTGACCTGTTCCGGCCAGCCATCCAGCTGGTCCAGGTCTTTCAGCAATTCATCGGCGTAGTCGGTGATCTTGATGAACCACTGGGGAATCTCTTTCTGTTCCACCAGGGCGCCGGAGCGCCAGCCGCGGCCGTCGATCACCTGCTCGTTGGCCAGTACGGTCTGATCGATCGGGTCCCAGTTCACCGTGGACATCTTGCGATACACCAGCCCCTTCTCGTAGAGCTTGGTGAAGAACCACTGTTCCCAGCGATAGTATTCCGGCGTGCAGGTGGCCAGCTCACGATCCCAGTCGTAACCGAAGCCCAGGCGCTGCAGCTGGCCGCGCATGTAGTCGATGTTCTCGAAGGTCCATTTGGCCGGCGCCACCTTGTTCTTGATGGCAGCGTTCTCGGCGGGCAGGCCGAAGGCGTCCCAGCCCATGGGCTGCAGCACATTCTTGCCCAGCATGCGCTGGTAACGGCTGATCACATCGCCGATGCTGTAATTGCGCACGTGGCCCATGTGCAGTCGCCCGGACGGGTAGGGGAACATGCTCAGGCAATAGAACTTTTCCTTGCCGGCCTCTTCGGTGACCTTGAAGCTTTGGTTATCCTCCCAGTACTGCTGGGCTTGGGCTTCGACTTGATCGGGGCGATACTGTGCGTCCATCGGCTCTCTACTGATCAAAAAAATACGGGAACATCGCGGTTGCGAAGGGGACATAGGATACATGAGCTTAGCCCGGATTTCTCACCGGTCTGCACCCGAAACGTGTCGGCTGGGTAATCATCGCGAGCGGGAGTGCCCATGGCGCTGACCTACCTGGTACTGCTGGTGCTGGTGGGGGGTACCTTGCCGGCCGTGGTCCGCAGTCTGCTGCCCCCGCTGCCACGGCGCATTACGGGTATTACTCCCCAGGCGGTGGTGGTGCTGGGTGCCGGGCGGCGCCAGCGCAATGGCCAGTTTTCCCTGACCACCCGTGGTCTGAGACGGTTACAGTTGGCGGCGGAACTGGCCCACGAGCATGGCTTGCCGCTGCTGGTCAGCGGTGGCATCAGCGGCACGCCCCATGCGGATGATGAACCCACTGAGGCCCAGCTGATGGCCGAGCTGGTGCGCCGGCGCTGGCCAACCATGACAGTGCTGGAGGAAGGGGAAAGCCGTAATACCTGGGAAAATGCCGTGCACTGCGGCGAGTTACTGGGGCAGCGCGGCATCGACGAGATCATCCTGGTCAGTGACCGGTCCCATCTGCCCAGGGCATTGCTGTGTTTCCAGAGCCAGGGGGTGATGGCTCAGGCCGCCTGGCGCAAGCGGCTGCCAAAACAGGAATGGGTGCCTTCCGCCGGGGCCTTATCCATGGTGCCGGAGATCTGGTACGAGTGGCTGGCGCTGGTGTGGTATCACCTGCGGTATCTTTAGGGTGACGCAGGCGATTGGCGGCAAGCTGCGGAGGTAGTTGCGAGGTACGAGTTGCGAGGAGCGAAAGGCGATACGGGTTTGCATTTCGCTCCTCGCAACTCGTAACTCACTGAATGTCTGTTGTCAGTGTGTCCTAGGGTGAGGCGTCAGGCTCTTCCTCCCGCAAACTCTCCGGCGCCAGCACTTCCATGGCCTGATAGTGACTCAGATATACCCTGCCGGTAAGCACCTTCTGAAAGTCAGTTTTTATCAGCACGTCCATCACTGGACCCTTTACGTTGGACAGGTTCAGGGTCACGCCGGCGTCCTTCAATCGTTCGTTCAGGCTTTCCAGACTTTCCACGGCGCTGGCATCCAGATGGTTGATGCCGGAGCAATGCAGCACCACATGCTGAATCTGCGGGTGGGCCTGGGCCTCGTCGTAGATACGGTCTTCCAGGGTGCGGGCATTGCCAAAATAGAGGGATTCATCCACCCGGATGGAGAGCACGGCCTCGGTGAGCTGGACGCTGTGGCGATCCATGTTGCGAAAATGATGGGTGCCGGGAATCCGGCCCAGTTCGGCCACGTGGGGCTGACTGGTACGCCACATGAACAGCGCCACGGACAGCACCACTCCCAGCAATAATCCGCTTTGCACATTGATCAGCAGCACCCCGACCAGGGTGGCGGCCATGGCCAGGGCATCCGGTCGGCTGAAGGCCCACAGGTGTCTCAGCTCCGACAGATTGATCAGCGGCAGGATGCCAACCACGATGATGGCCGCCAGGGAGGCCAGTGGCAGCAGCTGGAACCATCCGGTAAAGAACAGCGCCACCAGGGCAATGCCGATACCGGTGAGCAGGCCGGCCATGGGTGTGCGGGCGCCGGCCTGGTAATTCACCGTGGTGCGAGAAAAACTGCCGGTCACAGCAAAGGCACCGGAGAGGCCACTGCCAATGTTGGCCAGTCCCAGCCCCATCAATTCCCGGTTGGCATCGACCCGTTCGCGACGTTTGGCGGCCAGGGCCTGGGCCAGGGAAATGGATTCCACAAAGCCGATCAACGCCAGCAATGCGGCCGGGGTTATCAGGTCCTGCCAGTGCATGGGGTCCAGCCCGGGCAGGGAAAAATGGGGGAGCCCTGCAGGGATGGAGCCGACCACGGCAAGACCATGGCTATCCAGCGACAGGGATGCGGTGAGCAGCGTGGTGACCAGCACGGCCACAATCGGTCCGCACTTGCTGACAAAGGCTACCAGCCAGCCGGGCAGCCGGGTGGCCTCCAGGGGGGCGGCCAGATATTTCGGAATCAGCAGGCAGGCAATGGCGATCAGGCTGATGCCCAGTGTCAGCCAGTGAGTCTGGGACAGGTTCTGGCCCAGGGTCTGCGCCAGGGTCACCAGTTCTTCGCCGGAGGCGTCGATGCGCAACAGGTGCTTGAGCTGGCTGGCGGCAATGAGAATGGCGCAGCCGCTGATGAAGCCGGTGATCACCGGGTGGCTGAGCAGGTTGGTGAGCCAGCCCAGCCGCAGGATGGCCATGGCTATCAGAAACAGCCCGGATAGCAGGCCCATGCCGATGGCCGCCTGGATAAACAACTGCGGATCGCCCTGGGCCAGGGTGCCCGCCGCAGAGGCAGTGATCAGTGAGGTGAGGGCGGCGGGGCCCACGGACAGGGTGCGACTGGTGCCGAACAGGGCGTAGAGAATCAGCGGCAGGATGCTGGCATAGAGCCCGGTTTGTGGCGGCATGCCGGCAAGCATGGCATAGGCCAGCCCCTGGGGGACCAGCAGAATAGTGACAATGATGGCGGCCAGCCCATCGCCGGCCGCCTGCTCGCGGTTGTAGCTGGCGAGCCAGTCGCTGGCCGGCAGCCAGCGAAAACGGCGGCCGGCCTCGGCCATGGTTACTGGCCCCGACGCTGGTCCAGTCGACCGGCAAGCTGGCTCAGGTCATAGCCGGCCTGTTCGGCGGTGCTGAGGATGCTGGCGTTGTCCAGCTCGTCCGCCTGGGTCAGGGCCCACAGGGTGGTGCAGCGGGTACCGGTGCGGCAGAAGGCCAGCACCGGCTGCTCCGCCAGAGAAACGATGGCGTCAAAGCCGTCAATGTCCACGTCGGTGATGTTGTTGCCGACAACCGGTTGGTGGGCATACTCAAGACCGGCGGCCTCGGCGGCGGCGGCCAGCTCTGCGCTGGATGGCTGGTCTTCGCTTTCGCCATCGGGACGATTGTTGATGACGGTCTTGAATCCGGCTCTGGCCAGTTCGGCCATGTCTTCAGGCTGTAGTTGTGGGGCCACAGACAGACTTTCGGTAAGGCGATTGATGGTAGCCATGAAAACTCCTTGCGAATGAAGGCTCAGCTTAACCTTGTCAGACAGGGCTGCAAGGGGGAGCGGGATTTTCCTCAATGCTTTCCGGTGCCAGCGCGCGTATGGCCTGATACTGGGTGAGAAAGATCTGTCCGGTCAGTAATACCGGTAGGGTAGTGTGCTGCAGCTGGTCCATGACCGGTCCCTTGATCTCGGAAAGGTGCAGGCGGATACCGGCATCATCCAGACGCTGGTTCAGACTCAACAGGCTATCCACGGCACTGGCGTCCAGGTGATTGATGGCGGTGCCCATCAGTATCACATGCTCTGTCTGTGGTCGCAGCAGGGCGGCATCGTAGAGGCGGTCTTCCAGGCCCCGGGCATTGGCAAAATACAGGGATTCGTCGATACGTACGCTCATCACACGGGGAGAAACGCGCACCTGGTGGCGCTGCACATTGCGGAAATGCTCGGTGCCTGGCACCAGGCCCACTTCGGCCACATGGGGCTGATTGGTTCGCCACAAATACAGGGCCAGAGAGGTGATCACCCCGGCCAGCACGCCAGCTTCCACGCCCCAACCCAGGACCCCGACCATGGTGATGGCCATGGCGGTGAAATCCAGTCGGGAGAAATGCCAGGTGTGTTTCAGCGCTGGCAGGTCCACCAGCGATAGCACAGCGACCACAATGGTGGCGGCCAACGTTGCCTTGGGCAGGTAGGTGAAAGCGCCGGTCAGAAACAGCGCGGTGAGAGCAATGCCGATGGCAGTGAATACGCCGGCCATGGGGGTGCGGGCGCCGGCATCGAAATTCACCACGGAACGGGAAAAGCCCCCGGTCACCGGAAAGCCGCCACTGAAGGCGCTGGCCAGGTTGGCGCCGCCCAGCCCCATCAGTTCCTGGTTGGCGTTGATGCGCTGGCGACGTTTGGCCGCCAGGGTCTGGGCAACAGAAATAGATTCCACAAAGCCGATCAGGCTGATCAGCAGAGCGGGCAGCAATAATGCCTGCCAGAGGCCGGCATCAAATACGGGTAATGACAATGCGGGCAGGCCTTCGGGAATATGACCGACAATGGCCATGCCGCCGCTATCCAGTTCCAGCATGGCCACGGCCAGGGTGGAGCCTAGTACGGCGATGACAGGTCCTGCTTTACTCACCAGGTCGGACCAGAAGGCATTGAAGCCGAGTTTTTGCAGTAACGGCTTGAGTGCCTTGCGCACCCAGAACAGGAAGGCCGTCACCAGCGCACCGAGTACCACGGTGGGCCAATGGGTTTGGGGAAAATGCTGTGTTAGCGATCGGCCAAGCTCCACCAGGTTATGGCCCGACAAGGGAATGCCCAGCAGATGCTTGAGCTGACTGGCGGCAATCAGCAGGCCGGACGCGCTGATAAAGCCACTGACCACAGGGTGCGATAACAGATTGGCAATCCAGCCCAGTCGAAGCAGGGCCATCACCATAAGAATGGTGCCGGACAGAAAAGCCAGAATGACAGTGGCTGCCAGGTATTGTTGACTGCCGGCCGTGGCTACCTGACTGGCTGCAGCAACGGTCATCAGCGAGGCTACCGCCACCGGGCCCACCGCCAGGGTACGGCTGGAACCGAGCAGGGCATAGACAACCAGTGGCAGGATGCTGGCGTAGAGGCCGACTTCCGGCGGCAGCCCGGCGAGCATGGCATAGGCCAGGCTCTGGGGAATCAGCATGATGGTGACGATCACCGCTGCCACGCTATCCCGGGCAGCGGTCTCGCGGTTGTAGTGGGGCAGCCACTGGGCGGCGCCCAACCAGGTGGGCAGTTTCATCTTGCCATCCCTTGTTGTGTCACGCCTCAGAGCTTCCCTGGCCTGGCCAGCCACTCATGGCCCTTTAGCATCAGCTCGAAGTAGATTTTTGGCATGGCATGACGTTTCAGCCACCACATACTGCTGCGCGGTACTGTGGGGTCGAGCGGGAAGCTGGGTTGCAGTTTGCCCTGATAGCCAAATTCGGCCAGCACGACCTTGCCTTTTTCCACGGTCAGCGGGCAGGCGCCATAGCCTTCATAGCGGGCGGTCGGCGCTCGATTCTCCAACGCAGCGCAAAGATTTTCCGCGACAACCGGCGCCTGCTTGCGCACGGCGGCGGCGGTTTTGGCATTGCTGGCGCCGCAGGCATCGCCCAGGCTGAATACATTGGCAAAACGGGGGTGCTGCAGGGTGGCTTCGTCCACGGCGACCCAGCCGGTCTCGTTGGCCAGCTCACTGTCGCGCACAAACCGTGGGGCCCGTTGTGGTGGTACCACATGCAGCATGTCGAAGGGCTCGGTGTGCTCGGTGCTGATGCCATCGCCATTGGTGCGCCGGAAGATGGCTTCGCGGGCAGGGCCATCCACCGCGATCAAGGTGCTGCTGAAATTCAGGTTGGCCTTGTAGCGCTTCACATATTCCATCAGTGGCGGCACAAAATCCGCCACGCCGAACAGTACGGCGCCGGCATTGTGGAACTGCACATCAATGTTGCCCAGGGTGCCGGTGTTTTCCCAGTGATGACAGGACAGGTACATGGCCTTCTGTGGCGCCCCGGCGCACTTTATGGGCATGGGCGGCTGGGTGAAAAGCGCCCGGCCACGTTTCAGTTGTTGCACGCATTCCCAGGTGTAGGGCGCCAGTTCAAACAGATAGTTGCTGGTCACACCATGCTTGCCAAGGCTGTTTTCCAGACCCGCTATGGCGCCAAGATTCAGCTCCAGACCCGGTGCCACTACCAGAAACTGGTAGCTCAGAGACTGGCCATCTTCCAGGGTTACCTGATTGTGTTCCGGCTGCAGGCTGGTAACACGGGTGCGCAACCACTTGGCTCCGTTGGGAATCAATTTGCCGGTGGCTTTGCAGGTATTGGCCGGGTTGAAACAACCGCCACCCACCAGGGTCCAGGCGGGCTGGTAAAAGTGCCGGTCATTGGGCTCCACGATGGCCACGGACAGGTGCGGCTTGCGCTTGAGGAGGCTGGCAGCCGCCGCAATGCCGGCGGCGCCACCGCCGATCACCACTACGTCCCACAGGGTCGGTGTCATGGTCATCGCCTCTTACAGTGCGTTCAGCGGGATTTTCAGGTAGCTCACGCCATTGTCTTCCTCGGGAGGAAGGTGGCCGGCGCGCATATTGATCTGCACCGAAGGCAGAATCAGTCGCGGCATATCCAGGGTGGCATCGCGTTTTTCGCGCATGCTGACGAACTCCTCCTCGGAAACGCCTTCGTGCACGTGGATATTGTCGCGACGCTGATCGCCCACCGTGGTTTCCCACTGATATTCGCTACGGCTTTCCGGCAGATAGTCGTGGCAGAGAAACATGCGGGTGTCGTCCGGCAGGGCCAGGAGCTTCTGCACGGACTGGTACAGGGTGCGGGCATCACCGCCGGGGAAGTCGCAGCGGGCGGTGCCATAGTCCGGCATGAACAGGGTGTCGCCCACAAACACTGCATCGCCGATCACATGGCTTATGCAGGCTGGGGTATGCCCCGGGGTGTGAATGGCCCGCGCCTCAATATTGCCGACCTGGTAGGTGTCCCCATCGGCAAACAAGTGATCGAACTGGCGGCCGTCTCGGGCGAACTCGGTGCCGGCGTTGAAGACCTTGCCGAAGGTCTCCTGCACGGTACGGATATGTTCACCGATCGCCAGCTTGCCGCCGACCTGTTCCTGAATCCAGGGCGCCGCGGAAAGATGATCCGCATGGACATGGGTTTCCAGCAGCCAGTCCACAGTGAGCGCTTCCTGTTTGACGTAGGCCACGATCTGGCTGGCACTGTCATGGCGGGTGCGCCCGGCTTTGGGGTCGTAGTCCAGCACGGAATCCACAATGGCGCAGCGTCGGGTCTGCGGGTCCGTGACAACGTAGCTGACGGTGTTGGTGTCGTTATCGAAAAAGGCTTTGACGGTTGGGCGAGACATGCCAGTTCCCTCCTGTGGCTGGGTAGCATTCAGGCACAGTTATAGGAGGGAAGCAGGTAAAAGTCAAATTTGGAATAAGCTTATATTAAAAGGTTATATAGTGGTCTTTTTTTCCTTCCTTTCCAGAATGGCAGGCAATAACAACAACACTGAGAGCACCAGCCAGGGCCAGACACCCAGCGCCATAAAGGGGGTAATGCCGGTGCGTGGCTGGTAGTGGCTGTACAGCACGTCACGCTCGAATTGGGGCAGGGCATCCACAATCCGGCCCTGATGGTCGATGACGGCAGTGACGCCATTGTTGGTGCCACGAAGCAGCCAGCGGCCGGTTTCCAGGGCCCGCAGACGGGCCATCTGGAAATGCTGGAGCGGCCCGGCGGAGGTGCCGAACCAGGCGTCGTTGCTGATGGTCACCAGCACATCCGCATCATGGCTGCGGCTGGCCACCAGTTGCGGATAGAGAATCTCGTAGCAGATAAACGGCGCCACGGTATGGCCCAGCACCTGCAGGTTGGGCTGGGCCGGATCGCCCGGCGTAAAGCCGGACATGGGCAGATCAAAGAAGGGGATCAGGCCGCGTATCAACGATTGCAGGGGAACGTATTCGCCAAAGGGCACCAGCTTCTGTTTGTGGTAGACCCGTTCACTGCCGTTGTTGCCATCACGCAAGGGGATGGCGGCAATACTGTTGCGGTAGGTAATGCCGGCATCGCTGACGGTGCGCCAGGGAATGCCGGTAATCAGGGCGCCATTGCGGTCTGCCAGTTGCGCGCCCTCGTCTTCGATAAAGTCGGTGATGCTCTGGTAGAACTCGGTCATGGCCGATTCCGGCCATAACACCAGGGTGTCCCCGGGAATCTCCCGGGTCAGTTCATGGTAGATACGTCGCGTCTCGCCGCGCATGGAAATCTGCCACTTCAGATCCTGGGGGATATTGCCCTGCACCAGCGCCACTTTCTGGTCCGGGCCGGCGGCATGGGTAAAGGTCAGAAAATGCGCGGCCGTGGCGGTGATCAGAACCAGCGCGGACAGGCCGGCGGCAACCCAGCGGAGCGCGCCCGGCTGGCGGAGCTGGATCAGGGTGGCACTGATCAGCACCGTGGCCAGGGTCAGCAGCCAGACCCCGCCCAGCGGCGCCAGGCTGGCCAGCGGAGTATCGATAAGTGCATAGCCGGCATACAGCCAGGGGAAGCCCGTCAGCAGCCAGCCACGCAGCCAGTCCAGCAGTAGCCAGACGCCGCTGAATACCAGTGCCGAGCGTCCCAGGCGCCAGCTCAAGGAAAATGTCAGGCCGTAGAAGAGGGCCAGAAAGGCGGCGAAAATTGCCGTAAAGGGAATCGCCATCCATAGCGGCATGTAGCCATAGTCGTTCATGGACACATGCACCCAGGAGACACCGAAGCCGAACATGCCCAGGCCGTAGAGCCAGCCGCGCAGGAAGGCCTCCTTGCCGGTAGCCGCCTGTTGCTGGCACCAGAAGCCGGCGGCCACGCTGACGAACAGCAGTGGCCACAGGTCATAGGGGGCGAAGGCAAGCGGGAATAGCAGGCCGGCAATCAGGGCCAGCAGACGGTGACGCATGGAATTCCTCGTTTCAGGGTGGCGAGCAGGCCGTCTGGCCAATACGGCTAGAGTCCCTACAAAAATACGAATAAAGTATCAATCACAACCTATAATCAATCTTGCCCTGCCTGCGGATCAAGGCGGGGCGCCAGTGGTGGGCAACCATGGTTGCTGTGCCACCTTGTGAATGCTTGGGGGCATCATAGTGAAACACTATTGCAAGTACCATCCGGGGACGGAGGCGCTATGGTATTGCAGCCATGATGGACTGCACTTGTGTCAGCAATGTGTGGAGAGCCGGGAAGGTAGCCTGACAGAGGCCCGTTGTCTGCTCTGCAACCAGGAGCTGCAAAGCACCGCGCAGGGTCAGGGTGGGCCGTTGTGGCGACAACTGGACCGGTACCTGCGTTACCCGTTCGCCCCATTGCTGTTGCCGGTGCTGCTGGTATGGGCGTTGCTGGCTGCGTTGGTGCCACCCTTGCCGGTGATGGTCCCGGTGGCTCTGTTGGGGGGCTTGCCGGCCTGGGGATTTGGCCGGGCGGTGATGGCATTGCGCAGTCACCCCGGAAAAGCACGCAAAATCGCTGTGCCGGGGTGGGACTGCCTGTCTGATATGGCAGGGTGGAGGGCGGCACTGCTGCAGGCATTGCCGGCGTTGATGGTGATGGTGCCCGCCGGCTTCATGCTGGTGTGGGTATCGGTGTCTGCAGGCTTGCTGATCGGTGCGCTGGGCTTGTTTCTGGTGCCGGCCTTCTGGCTGGCGATCCAGGTCCAGGGGGCGCAGCCCGGATCCTTTGCGGCAGCGTTGACCTACATCTTCTCGGCGCCCCGGGATTATCTGGTCGCCGGGTTGTTGGCCTCTGTGGGTTGGTTGCTGGGGGTAGCGTTGGTGGCAGTGGCCGTGGATGTGATGCCGCTGCCTTTGGCCCAGGGGGTTGCGGGTGCGCTGGCTGCCCTCTGGTGGCTGGCGCTGGCTTGCCTGTGCGGCGATATCCTGGCCCGTCATGGTCGCCTCTGGGGGCTGGATCAAGGTGTAAGGAAAGCCAGTGCACCGCTGGAAGAGCGGCGTCAATGGGTGCAGCTTTGTGCCGGCCGCTTCGACAAAGTGCTATTGAGTACGGGCAAAAGCCTGACGCATAAAGGCGCCACGGTGGCAGACTGGCAACGCTATGATCGCCTGCTGGAAATCACCGGCCGGGAGGATGAACGCCGCAGCCAGGCACCGGCCTATCTGGAAAAAATGGTGCTTGCTTCTGCCTGGTCCGAGGCGCTGGTGTTGCTGTCTCGTGAGCGGGAAATTACCCCCGGCTGGCTGCCCGCATCACCGTCCCTGCGTCTGGCTCTGGCCCGGGGTATTCACAAGCAGGCGCCGAAAATGGCGGTGGCGTTACTCAAGGATCTTCACGACCGATACCCGGACTTCAGCGAGTTGGGCGACGCCTATCTGTTACTGGCGAAGATCCTGGCCGAGCAATTCGGGCTCGCCGGCAAGGCGGAACAGTATCTGCGTTTTGTGGAAAGCCAGTGCCGGGATGCGAAGCTGCGCAAGCAGGTGGCGGACTACCGCGCGGCGTGGGGGTAGGGCTACGAGCGACGCGCGTTGGATAGAGAAAGGGCCGAGAGTTGCTCAAGCTCCGAGCCTTCTTCGAAGTCGCTGTAGGAACGGAGCGCAGCGGAGTAACGCACGTTGTGCAGTGCGGCCCGAAGGGTGAGCGAAGCGAATAATACCTCTTGAGGTGCGAACCGCGCGTGCGCGGAAATCGCCCGCAGGGCGATCAGGAATCTCAGGGTTCGACAGGTTTCAGAAGGAATGGAGGATCGATTTCAATCTTTCCCGACTCGCTACGCGCGGTTCGCATGTCGCAGATCCCCCTTGGGGGCAAGCATAGCTCCTACATAAAGGAGAAAACCTCGCCAAGGCTCGAGTCGCGCCGCAAGCGACGCTCCTACAGCCTTTGGTCGCGGGTATGGCGCTGTTGCGGTCCTTCCCGCGTTCCCGCTATGGCTCAAGCGCCTTGGCCCGGTGCCCCAATCCTTCCCGAAGTAACGCCTCGCGCAATGCCTGCAGGGCCGGTTTGCGAGTGTCGTGGTGATCCAGGCTGGCGGCCAGGGCTTCCGCCTGGGCAAATTCTCCGGCCCGGGTCAGGGTGGTCACCAGGGGCCAGCCGATGGCGGCGGGCAAGGTCGGTCCCTGTTGCTGGCGGAACTGTTGCCAGTGGCCGGCGACCTGTTGAGGTTGGCCCTTTTCGGTGGCCGGGTGGGCAAACAGGCGATGGGCAGTGTGGAGCCAGTCGTTGCTGTGCTGGCCCATGCGGTGGGCAGTGAACAGGCCGGTGAGGGCGTCAAAGTGATCCGGGTGTCGCTCAATCACCTGCTGAAAGGCGTCAATGGCGGCCGCCGGCTGGAGGCTGCCCAGGGCCTCCCAGCCGCGTTGCAGGGTTTGCTGATCCTGCGGGTCCGGCATGACGATCTCGATGTCTTGAGCCGGTTCTGCCGGGCGCATGAACTGCACCAGCAGGATGCCGCCGCCAAGAGCCAGCATGCCGGCGGCCAGGTAGGCCGTGGCGGGCTGGCTTTGCCAGGCCTGCAGGACGAGCAAGGCCAGTGGAATGATCGCCAGGGCGGCGGTGGGCAGGGCGATCGTGGGCCACGCCCTGCCGGGTACCGGAAAGGATAATCGGGTGCGCCAGCCCTGCAGTCCGAGGAAGGCTCCATACCAGACCATCAGGGCAGGGGTGGCGCCATGAAACGGCGTTTGCCCGGCCCGGGCCAGCATCAGGTAGCCGGCTCCAGCCAGCAGGCAGCCCAGCAACCACAGTGTCAGCACCCGGCCATGACCCAGGGTCCGTTCCAGAGAGGATGCCAGTGGCATCAGCGCGAGGAGGGTCAGAGCGGTCAGCCACAAGGGGCCGCCGGTGAAGGGGGCGGTGAAGAAGCGGGCCGGACGGGGGCTGCTGTCTGCTAGTCCCCAGCGATACAGGTTGCTGGCGGCGAGCTGACCGGGTACCTGCTGGCGCAGGGCGGACCAGGTGTCTCTCTGGGCCGGCGACCAGAAATCCCGGGCACGCTGTTCACTGTCGGTGACGAAGGCGGGGGAGAGCATCGCGGCGCTGAATGCATGGACATCACCGGCGGCCAGCTGCTGTTCCAGTTGACCGGCGAGTTTGCCCTGGCCATTGAAGCGCAGCCAGGACAGGTAGTTATTCCATTCCAGGGTCTGCAGGCCACTGTGTTGATACCAGCCGAGGGCAGGCTGGGGCGTTTTCGCCGGGTTCAGCAGCGCGCCCAGCAGAAGGGCAACCACAATGGCAGCCACCACCCAGGGCGCGTTTGCCAGCATGGCGATGGAGTCAGCTTTCGACCTCGGTGGTAGTGGCATCGTGGTTTTCCCCCGGCGGTGTCACCCGCAGCAATCTTATTGTTCTGCCGTCGGCGCTGAGCACGGTGAAGAGGTAACCATCCAGTTCGACGCTTTCATCGCGGCCCGGTAGTCGACCGAATTTCTGCATCACTAACCCGCCGATGGTATCGAATTCCTCATCGCTGAACTGACAGCGGAAGTGCTCGTTGAAATCATCGATGGGGGTCAGTGCCTTGACGGTGTATTCGTGGTTGTCGAGATCCTTGATCAGGTAATCTTCTTCTTCCACGTCGTGCTCGTCTTCAATCTCTCCGACGATCTGTTCCAAGACATCTTCAATGGTCACCAGCCCGGCCACGCCGCCATATTCATTGACCACTATCGCCATGTGATTGCGGCTGATACGGAATTCACGGAGCAGCGAATCGAGCCGTTTGGATTCCGGTACTACCATAGCAGAGCGGATGTGGTCCTTGATGGAGAAACGGTCCATACGGGCCGGTTCCAGGATCAGCGGTAGCAAATCCTTGGCCAGCAGGATGCCGATCACTTCGTCCGGGTCGTCGCCCAGTACCGGGAAACGGGAGTGGGCACAGTCGATAATGGTGGGCAGGAAATCCCGTGGGTCGGAGCTGGCCTTGATGCTGACCATCTGGGAGCGGGGAATCATGATTTCGCGCACCTGCATGTCCGCCACACAGACTGCGCCTTCGATAATCCCCAGGGTGTCCCCGTCGATAATGTGGGAATCGCGCATGGAGCGCATCAGGTCCAGCAGTTCGTTCCGGTCTCCGGGTGTGGAGGAGAAAAACTGGCCGACACGCTCCAACCAACTTCGGCTGGTACCGTTATCCGAATAGTCGTCCGACATCAGGGGTGAAGCTCCGTATTGTTCTCAAGGTGGTAAGGGTCGGCAAAACCCTGTTCATTCAGGGCGCGGATTTCCATGGCTTCCATGATCTGCGCGTCGTCGTCGTCAATATGATCGTAGCCCAGCAGATGCAGTACACCGTGGGTCACCATGTGGGCCCAGTGGGCTTCCAGTGTCTTGTTCTGTTCCATGGCCTCCCGCCGCACTACCGGGGCACAGAGAATGATGTCGCCGAGCAGGGGCTCCATGGCATCTTCCGGCAGCCCTTCGGGCATTTCAAACGGGAAGGACAGCACATTGGTAGGTTTGTCCTTGTCGCGGTATTCCCGGTTGAGGGTGCGAATTTCGTCCTCATCGACGATGCGCAGGGTGATGTCGCCCACCACGCCGCCGGCTGTCTGGGCAGCATGGCGCACCCAGTCGCATAACCGGGATTCGTCGGGGGCGTCCGGGGCGTCGCTGGCCCACTGGATATCAACGCTGGGTGTCGGTATCCCGTTCATGGCGGTCGTAGGCCTCTACAATACGTTGTACCAGCGGGTGGCGAACCACATCGCGGCTGTCGAAACGGGTCACGCCGATCCCTTTCACCCCGTCCAGGACTTCCAGGGTATTGACCAGGCCGGAGCGCTGGTGGCGGGGCAGGTCCACCTGGGTCACATCCCCGGTGATGACGGCGCGGGTGCCAAAGCCGATTCGGGTGAGGAACATCTTCATTTGTTCCGGGGTGGTGTTCTGCGCTTCGTCAAGAATCACGAAACTGTTGTTCAGGGTGCGCCCGCGCATGTAGGCCAGCGGAGCCACCTCGATCACCATCCGGTCCATCAACTTGGCCACGGTTTCAAAGCCAAGCATTTCATAAAGGGCGTCATACAGTGGACGCAGATAGGGGTCGATCTTTTCCGCCAGGTCCCCGGGCAGAAAACCCAGTTTCTCACCGGCCTCCACCGCCGGGCGGACCAGGAGAATGCGCTGGACTTCCGCTTTTTCCAGCGCGTCCACCGCGCAGGCCACCGCCAGCCAGGTCTTGCCGGTACCGGCCGGGCCGATGCCGAAATTGATGTCGTATTTGCGGACCTGTTTGACGTATTCGCGCTGGTGGGCACCGCGGGGCTTGATGCGCACTCGCTTGGTGCGGATCACCACCTCGTCACTGGGAAACGCCACGGTGTTGCCGGTGTGTTTTCCGGAAGCATGGTCGGCCACATTGGACTGCTGCAGATGCAGGTGCACCATCTCCGGGGTCAGCTCGGTGCCATCCCCGGTCTGCGCATACAGCTCACTGAGAATCGCCCCGGCAGCTTCCACGGAGGTGGCCGGCCCGGCCAGATGAAACTGGTTACCACGATTGTGGATATCCACATGCAGGCGTTGGGCAATCTGCTTGATGTGCTCGTCCAGGTGGCCGCAGAGACTGGCCAGGCGACGGGAATCGTTGGGTTCGAGGCTGATATGCTGGGAAGCGAGTGGTGTGTCCAAGATGGAAAACGTGGCCCCTTGGGCTGTTGCAGAGAGTTTCAGAATACCCCGAAGCGCGTTGTCGGGGAAGAAAAATCACCCGCGCAGCCTAGCCTTGTAGGGTGGCGGGTCGCAAGGGTTGATGGCGGCATGTCGGACAACCGGTCGCGCCGTGTTTTCTGAACGGGATACACTTTAATCGAGAATCATTACCTGCTGTTACATCCATCTCTCTGCGTTGGCGGTATCCGAAACAGGACCCGATTGTCCTGACTGGCCGGCGGCACGCCGGTATCGCTATCCAAGGAGAGATGACATGAATGTGAAAGGCAAAGGTTTGCTGTGGCTGTCGCCACTGGCCGTTGCAGTGACGCTGGCAGCCTGTGGGGGCAATGGCAGTGATCGCTCCCTGATCAATTCCCCCGATGTGGCCCAGGGGCCTGCATTGCTGGTGATGCACAATGGTGCTGCCAACGCCGGTCAAATCGACCGCCTGAATGCGGATCTGGAAGTGCAGACCACCTTCAATGCGGACGCCAATGAAGGTATCGCGCTGGATCTGTTGGGCAATCTCTATGCCGCCAACGACAGTAGCGGGGCGCCCAGTACCCTGCAGGTCCTTCATCAACTGGCAGAACGGACCGACGGCACGGCCCCGGTTGCCACTCTGGATCGCAGTGTCCCGGCACCGGGCTCCATGACACTGAAAGGTATCGCCATTGCCCATCAGGCCGGCCTGGTCATGGCTGCCAATATCGGCGGTAACAGCGTTGAAGTCTACGGCACCGCTGCCGGTGGCAATGCCGCGCCGCTTGCCTCCACGGCCCTGTCGGGCAATACCTGGGATCTCGCCTACGATGAGGCGGCGGATCGTCTCTTCCTGGCCATGACCAATGGCACTGTCATCGTGGTGGATGATTATGTGGCAGGGGGCTTTATGGCGACGCCGGCCCGTGTGATCACGCCGGATTCGGCCGGTACGGTTTCCAATCTGCACGGGATCGCCTACCAGGCTGACTCGGACACCCTGGTGGTCAGTGATGTGGGTGATGCGGCGGTAGCGGATGATGGCCGCCTGTACGTGATTGAAGAGGCCTCCACGGCCGAGGGGACGGTGACGCCTGCACGGACCCTGGCCGGCCCGGCAACCAAGCTGGGCAATCCGGTGGATCTGGTTCTGGATGACAGCACGGTGTACATCGCGGAAAAATCCAACGACGCCATTCTGGTTTACCGGAATGTGTTTTCCGGTGACTCCGGCGATATCGCGCCGACCAGGGTGGTCGACAGCATCAAGCCCGAATCCCTGGCCATTATTGTTGAACCGGCCTTGCAACCGGACCTGTCCGATATCGATAGCACCGGCACGACCTTCACCGGGGTTGCGGTGACCAGCAATCCTCCTGCCGCCCCGGGTGACCCGGATGTGGTGGTACTGGATCTGGACCTTGGCGCCATGCAGCGTGGCTTTTCCACCACGCAGGATCGTGAAAGCCTGGCATTCAACCAGATGGGCGACGCCTACATTACCTATGATTCCGGACTTGCCGTGATCAATCGTCTGGCCACGGGTCGCGATGGCGAGACCTTCACGCTCAGCCGTGACCGGCTGATTGAGGGGGCCGGCACCGGGCTGATGGCGCCGAAAGGGTTTGATGTGGCCGATGCCCTGGGCTGGGTGCTGGTGACTGACAATGGCAACCCGTCCGTCAGAGTGTTCGGTGCCCAGGCCGACGGCGATGTGGCGCCCCTGTTTACCACCACGCTCAGCGTGGCGCCCTGGGATCTGGATTATGACCCGGAGGCTGACCGGCTGTACGTGGCGCTCACCGACGGTACGGTGGCGGTATTCGACAGTTACAGCACGGCCCGTGGCAGTGCCGGCCCGGATCGGCTGATTACGCCTGCAGAAGGGGGCGTGGCATTTGCTGCTCCGACCAACCTGCATGGCATCGTCCATGTGGCAGAGACCGACCAGCTGATCCTGTCGGATGTGGGCAGCGGTGCCAATCCCACCGATGGCAAGTTGTATGTGCTGGATAACGGTTCAACCGCTGACGGTATCACCGATGTCACCGTGAATATCGATAACGGCGACAACAATTCGGTGGGTAGTACCCTGCTGGGTAACCCGGTGGATATCGCCTTTGATGGCCAGCACCTGTACGTGGCGGAGAAATCCCAGAGTGTGGTGCTGCGCTTCGATAATATCCTCAGTGCTGCCAGTGGCGATGTGGCACCGTCGCAAACCTGGAATCAGTCGTCACCGGAATCGGTGTCCCTGATTACGGATTCTCTTGGTCGCGCTCCGGAGTAACGTCTGGGGACCGTATTACGGTCCCCCTGTCCCGGGCCGCTTCGGCGGCCCGGTCTTCTTCTTGACACATTTTTCTCGCACTCTGGTGAATGATCTTCACCTAGTCTTTCATCAGGGATGTTGCTTCATGGACGATTCGCGCGCTGAGTTGGAGCAGGGAGATGCCCTGGTGCAGGCCTGTGCCCGGGGCGATCGTCGAGCTTTCCATCAGCTTTACGTCAACGAGGCACCGCGCATGCTGGCGCTGGCCCGTCGATTTACCGGGGATGCGTCCCTGGCAGAAGATGCGCTTCAGGATACCTTTGTCCAGGTCTGGAAAAATGCCGGACGTTTCCGTAGTCAACGTGGCAGCGCGCGGACCTGGCTGTTCGGGCTGTTGCGTTATCGTTTGATCAATCAGCATCACCGGTCCCGCCGGGAAGCCTTCGAGCCCCTGCCGGGTGACCAGTGGCCGGACCCGGGCCCGTCTCCGGAGCAATGCTCCCTGGAGAATGACCAACGCCGTGCCATCATCGATTGTTTGCAGACCCTGCAAATGGATCGCCGGCGTCCCATTCTGATGGCGTTTTATCAGGGGTTCACCTACGAGCAGATTGCCGACACCCTGGCCGTCCCCCTGGGCACGATCAAGAGCCGTGTTCGCTCCGGGCTGAAAGGATTGCAGGAGTGCCTGCGATTATGATTCCCCGCGATTCCCAGGAGCGGCAATTGTTGATTGCCGAGCATGTTCTCGGGCTGCTTTCCCCCGAGCAGGCCGCCGAGGTGGAGCGCTGGCTGGAGCAGGATGACGACGCCGCCCAGCTGGCCAGCCACTGGCAGGCCCACTGGCTGGGCGCAGCCGAGTTGCTGGAGCCGGAACCGCTGCCCCCTGGATTATGGCAGCGTATCGAACGACAAATCGCTGAAGTGGCCACACGCCGTCGTCCGGTCTGGCAGGCGCTCTGGCAAAGCCCGTCGCTGTGGCGAACGGTCAGTGCCGGCCTGTTGGTGGCAGTGGTTCTGTTGCTGGGGCCGCTACGGGTTCCGGCACCGGTGTATACCGTGGTGTTACAGGCACCGGGGGAGGCGGCGAGTCCGGGTTGGCGAATCACCGTTTCTGACCGGGGTGACTTGCAGCTGACGCCGCTGGCAGACAGCGAGTACCCGGTGGATCGCAGTGTTCAGTTCTGGACCCTGGCGGATCCCGCGCAAGGGCCTCGCTCTCTGGGTCTGGTGAATCCTGGCCAGCCTCTGGTCCTGCCTGCCAGCCGGGTGGGGGACGTGGAAAGCGGTCAGCTGTTCGAACTGACGCTGGAACCGCCGGGTGGTTCCCCTGCTGATCGACCCACCGGCCCGGTTCTGTTTATCGGCCGAGCGGTGGCGCTTTAGCGCGGCGTGAGGGGCAACCCGGGCTCAGCCCGGGTTGCGCGGGTCGCTGCCCAGCAGGGAGTTGCTGTAGGCCTGGGCGATGGTGATGTCCACGAATTTGCCGATCAGATCGGTATCATCGCTGCGGAAGTTCACCACTCGATTGTTTTCGGTACGCCCTTTCAACTGGCCCGGGTCTTTCTTGGAAAAACCGTCAACCAGAATGCGCTGGGTACTGCCCACCATCTTGCGGGAAATGTCCTGCACGTTCTGGTTGATGCGCTGCTGCAGGATGGCCAGGCGCTGTTTTTTCACGTCCAGGGGCACGTCATCAGGCAGGTCTGCCGCCGGGGTACCCGGACGGGCGCTGTAGATGAAGCTGAAAGACATATCGAAGCCGATGTCGTGGATCAGATTCATGGTGTCCTCGAAGTCCCGGTCGGTTTCTCCCGGGAAGCCGATGATGAAATCGGAGCTGAACGAGATGTCCGGGCGGATACGCTTGAGCTTGCGCAGCTTGCTCTTGTATTCCAGCACCATGTGGTTGCGTTTCATCATGGCCAGGATACGGTCGGAGCCGGACTGCACCGGCAGGTGCAGGTGGCTGACCAGTTCCGGCACGTCCTCATAGACCTGGATCAGCGAATCGGAAAACTCCACCGGGTGGCTGGTGGTGTAGCGGATGCGATCGATGCCGTCGATGTCGCGGATCAGCCGGATCAGGTCAGCCAGGTCCAGGGTGTCACCATCAGCGCCGACCCCCCGGTAGGCATTCACATTCTGGCCCAGCAGGTTGACCTCGCGGACCCCCATTTCCGCCAGATGCTCGATCTCCTGGAGCACCGGCTGCACCGGGCGGCTCACTTCCTCGCCACGGGTATAGGGCACCACGCAGAAGGTACAGTACTTGGAGCAGCCTTCCATGATGGACACAAAGGCGCTGGGGCCATCCACGCTGGGTTCTGGCAGGTTGTCGAACTTTTCCACTTCCGGAAAGGTCACATCGATGGCCAGTTTTCGGGTGGTGGCGGCCTGGGTAATCAGGCCGGGCAGACGATGCAGGGTCTGTGGACCGAATACCACGTCCACGTAGGGGGCCCGGTCACGGATGGCATCGCCTTCCTGACTGGCGACGCAGCCACCGACCGCGATCACCATGTCCGGCTTGGCATCCTTGAGCTTTTTCCAGCGACCCAGCTGGTGAAACACCTTTTCCTGGGCTTTTTCCCGGATCGAACAGGTGTTGAGCAGCAATACGTCCGCTTCTTCCGGATTGTCGGTGGGCTCCAGGCCATGGCTGGATTCGAGCAGGTCCACCATGCGGGTGGAGTCGTACTCGTTCATCTGGCAGCCGTGGGTCTGAATAAAAAGCTTGCGTGCCAAGGGGCACCTCCATCATTGGGTTGTCAGCCGCTTTGGCTTGCCTAACCCTCGAATAGCGTCAAAATGGGCGCGGATTATACCAACCGGAGAGATCATGCGAAAACTGCCGTACCTTCTACCGTATCTCCTGCCTCTGCTGCTGGCCTTTCTGCTGGCCGGCTGTGGCAAGCAGGAAAGTGACTTGCCTGTGAATACCCGGCTGGGGGGTGAGTTTACACTGACTGACCAGAACGGCGAGCCTTTCAGTCAGGCAGCGCTCAACGGTAAGGTGACGATCCTGTTTTTTGGCTACACCCACTGTCCGGATATCTGCCCGGCGGTATTGGCCCGGGTCGCCCAGGTGTACCGGCAGCTGCAAGAAGCCGGGGAGGCGGATCAGGTCCAGCCGGTCTTCATCACTTTTGATCCAGAGCGTGATACGGCGGCGCATCTTAAGGAATACCTGACCTGGTTCAAGGCGAACATCATCGGCCTCACCGGCAGTCTGGAGGAGATCCGCCAGGTGGCCAAACAGTACGGCGTGGTGTTCATCAAGGATCAGCAAGAACAGGATTATCTGTTCACCCACAGTGACTATATTTACCTGCTGGATGACCAGGGTCGGGTGCGCAAACTGTACCCGGCGGATTTCACGATTGATGAGGTGGTAAACGATGCCAAGAGCCTGCTTTAAATTCGCCCTGGTGGCAGCGGTGGTTGCCCTTGCGGTGCCTGCCCACGCGGAGCTGACCTTCAGCGACCCCTGGCTGCGTGCAGTGCCCCCGGTTTCGCCGGCCATGGCGGGGTATGTGACCCTGAACAATGACGGGGAGGAGCCTGTGACCATCACCGGCGTGAGTACCCCGGCCGCCGGTCACACCATGCTGCATGACATGGAAAGTACCGGTGATGGCAGTCGCCGGATGGTGCATCTACACCACCTGGAAATCCCGGCGGGAGAGAGTGTCACCCTGGCGCCGGGAGGCAAGCACCTGATGCTGATGAAGCTCACCGAGGTGTCGGCCCCCGGAGAAACGGTGGAGATCTGTTTTCACCTGAAAGGCGGGAAAGATGCCTGCACTGGCTTCCCGGTTATACGCCAGTCCCAAACTGACGGTTGAACCGGGTTCCGTTTTGCGGATAATCCCATGCTTTATTCGTAGTCTTTGCATAACCGGAACGACTATAAAAGCATGGGGAACCTATGAAAAAGGCATTATCCGTGATGCTGGGTGCCACCCTGAGTGCAAGCCCACTCTGGGCCCAGACTCCGGAAAGTGATCTCCAGCAGCGGCTGCTGGATTATGAGCAGCGCCTGGAACAGCTCGAAAAACAACAATTCGACAATACCCTGGACGATGCCGCAGACCGGATCCGCATCAACGGCTTCCTGTCCGCCGGCGTGTCCCGGGCGGAGCTGGAGACGACCTCGGGCTCTGCCAGCTATATCGATGGCGCCGATGACACCTGGAGCCATGATTCCCTGACCCGCGCCGGGGTCCAGTTCAACGCCAGGCTCAGCGACCGGGCAGAGGCCGTGGTTCAGCTGTTTGCGTCCGGCGCTGACGAATTCAATGCGGAATTGCAGTGGGCCTATCTGGATTACCAGTTCAGTGACGCTGTCAGCGTGAAAGCCGGGCGCATCGTGGCGCCGTTCTATATGCACTCCCAATACATCGATGTGGGCTATGCCTACCCGTGGGCCAGCCTGCCCGCGGAGGTGTATCAGCTGGCACCGGTAAAAACCATGGAGGCGATGGAGGCTTCCTGGCGTTTTACCACCGGGCCGGTTTCGCACCGCCTTTCCGGGTTCTGGGGATCCAGTACCGTGGACGGGGGAGACCGTGTGGCCAACGCCCAGTTTCAGGCCGACGATCTGAGCGGCCTGAACTTCACCAGCTACTGGCGTAACTGGACGCTGAGAGCGGCCTACAGTGCCGCGGATGTGTCAGTCAGCCAGGATGATCTGGCAGCCGCCGGTGTCCCCCCGATCCTGGGCCTGTCCTTTGATGAGGTGTACACCTATTTTGCCGGCCTGGGCCTGCAATACGATGATGGCAGCTGGTTCTTTTCCGCAGAAAAAGCGCGACTGGATTTTGGCAACTGGTATCCCAGCAGCGAGAGCGGCTACGTCACCGTCGGCAAATATCTCGGCAAATGGATGCCCATGGTGACCTGGGCCGAAGTTAATCCCCGTGACCTGGATCGCAGCCTTCCCGCTGCCCTGAATAACGGTCTGGCAGAGCAGCAGAAAAGCTGGACTGGCGGTTTGCGCTACTCCCTCAGTGAGGCCATCGCCCTGAAAGGGGAAGTCAGCTACTACTACGATTTTTCCGATAGTGAGGTAAGCACTTCCGGTTTCTTTGTTACCGAGGGTGCACCGCTTGAGGAGGACCACGCCACAGTGATTCGTCTCAGTGCCGATCTGGTTTTTTAAGGAGGAATGATCATGAAAAGAATAATGTTCTCATTGCTCCTGATGCTGGCAACCACCGTTCAGGCGGACCCGGTGGTGGTGGTGTCTGCCAACAGCAGTCTTGGGGCGCTGACACAGGATGAAGTTCGGCAGATCTTCAATGGCCAGGCCCGTCGGGTTTCCGGTGTCTCGGTGAAGCCGCTGGATTTGCCATCGCGAGGCGACGCCCGGGAGGCGTTTTACCAGCAGGTGCTCGGCAAGAGTGCGGAGCAAATGAAAAGCTACTGGGCGCGGATGATCTTCACCGGTCGTGGCATGCCGCCCAGAGAGGTATCCAGCGACCAGGAGATGGTTTTGCTGGTAGGCAGTAACCGGAATTTTGTTGGCTACCTGGATGCCTCACAGGTAACCCCGGACCTGAAGGTGGTGTACCGGCCCTGACGTTTTCTGTTGTTGTTCACAGACCCCTTGCCCGCCTCATCGGCGGGCTTTTTTATGGTCCTATCCGCCCACGGCAGTGTTGCAAAACGTAGGGTGTCACTGAGCCTGGGGCGAACTGCACCGATTCGGCGTTTGATGGTGCAGTTCGCCCCAGGCTCAGTGGCACCCTACGCTATAGGGGGCGGTCAGGGGTTTACAGTCGGGGCCCTGTTATCCGGAAGAAATTCCGGGGCAAGCCAGTGCCAAAATGACAGAGATCCCCCTGCAGCGGTCGGTCCTCTTTCCTACCCATGTTTGAGACTTCGCCTCTGCTGTGCTTTGCCGACACCTCATAAACTGCGTCAATGCGCTATTTACTGATCGTCTACCTGCTTCTTGTTCCTGTGAGCCTGTGGGCAGATTGTCGAGGCCTGGCTCCCGCCCGTGGTGTACCCGCCCCGGCAGAAAATGAATGGAACCTGGCGACGCTGAACCTGTGGCGGCTTCGTGATATCCGCAAAGACAGCCATCTGGATAAACCGCTTTCTTCTGCTGTGCTGGAGAGGCGATTAGAGGCGCTGGCAGATTTCATCGCCGGCCCTTTGCGGGCGCCCCATATGCTGGCTGTTCAGGAAGTGGAAAACCGTCAATTACTGGCGGCGCTGGTAGAGCGACTTGCCGGGTACGGTTGGCGATACCGCGTCGTTCTGAAAGAGGGCAATGATCCCTCCGGCATGGATGTGGGCCTGCTCTATCGTCAGCCGGTGCAGATTGCCTCGGCGGAAAGCCTGTTTGTGGAGCAGGACTTTTACGGCCACGCACTGTTTTCCCGTCCGCCCTTGCACGTGACGGTGCATGCACCTCGGCAGTTGCAGCTGGTTGTGGTGCACCTGCGCAGTGCGCGAGGTCTGCAAAAAGCGCAGGTCCAGGAAAAAAGGCAGAGCCAGGCGGCGTTGCTGGCCAACTGGGTCACTAAGCAGGATGGACCGCTCATTGTCGCCGGTGACTTCAACAGCACCTGGGATGCCGGGCGGCTCTCTGCCAGCTATGCGCGTTTTGCGGAATCCGGTCTGTTCAATCTGTGGCAGCTTATGCCGGAACCGGAGCGCTACAGCTTTCGTTATCGTTGCCGGCCACAGGCGCTGGACCATATCTGGGTGTCACGGGCGGCGAAAAAGGCAGTCTCCAGAACGGCGGTAACCCGGGGTAATGCGGGTCGCTATCACAGCTTGTACGGCAGTCAGGGCGTGACGCCAGTGTCTGATCATGATGCGGTGGTCGTGTACTTTACTGGAGGGAGATAAAAGGGCAGGTCTGGCGTGTTGCCTGGAGCGTGGCGGATGTTCCGTGGAAACGAAAAAGACGCCGCGGGGTTGCTTGCGTGTTTGCGAGGACCAGGGAGAGCCCCGCGGCGTTAAACAGTGGGCGGCATGCGCCGCCCGTGTTCTTGGTGCTTACAGTGCGAACTCGTAGGAAACGCTCATCACCAGATCGTCGTCGTAGGTGTCGTCTTCTTCCTGATCAACGATCTTGGACAGGGTGAAGGTGAACTGATCGGTAACGGCGTAGCTCAGATCCAAGTGAGTGTAGTCACTGTCGTCAGCTTCAAAGTCATAGAAGCCCACGGTGGCGGAGTACTTGTCGTAGCCGTAACCCACAGCGAAGTAGTCACTTTCGTAATCTTCATCGCCACCCTTGCCGGAATTACCCACACCGATGAAGGCATCAGCGCTCAGGCCGGCAAAGCCAACGCCCAGGTGAACTTCCTGGAAGTCAGCGCCGGATGCAGGGTTGTCGCCTGCGGTGCCGCCAGCGGTGTAGTTGTAGTCGATGTAGCTGATGTCGTAGCTCAGACCTTCGAACTCACCACCGAAACCGGCGTACAGGTCGTACTCGGTGTCGTCGGTTTCAGAAGAGGCCCAGGCACCAGCGTACAGACCGGACGTGTGGGAGTAGTCAACGCTACCGTATACCGCAGCACCGTCAGTCAGCTGCTGACCACGCCACAAGTACTGGCTGGACGCACCCAGGGTACCACTGACTTCAGCAGCAGCGATGGCCGGAGCCAGGCTGGCAGCGACGATGGAAGCGGCCAAAACGGTTTTCTTCAGACCAAATACGTTTTTCATGTGCAACCCTCTTAACAAGTCTAATTCGTTCAATGTGCGCTGGTGACGCACCGCCTTTTCGGCTCGCATTAGATATTGCAGAGAGCGTGCCAACTATTTTTTGTTGATAAAAAACAGTGGCTTGATGATTGTTGGGGGGAAAAAAGCGGGTTTCACAAAGGGGAAACAGAGAATGCGGTGCGCGAAATTGGTGCCGCGCACCGCATTGGTGCGCCCGTTATGGGCACTGCCAGTCAGTTTGCACCGCATCGACGCTGTTGCCAGCGGCATCCTTTAATGACAGACCGCACTGACCCTTGTCGTAGACAAAGTGCGCCTGGTACTCGCCACCGGCCTGGGGAGAAAACTGCAGGGCGACACGACAGCGGTCCCGGCTGTTGTCCGCCTGGCGTCGATTGTAGATCACGCCAATGCGGGTGGCGGGGGCCGCGTCGACCGTTGTTGTGACCTCCGGGCTTTTCTTCATGGTTTCCAGCAGTTCGTCCAGTGCACCACCGCTGATCGGGCTTTGCGACAGGGCATAGTCGGTGGATTGGAAGCCCTTGCCGGGCACACAGACGACGGGCTGGGCGGCGGTATCGTTGCTGGTGAAGGTAACCTGGGCGGTCTCGCCAGTGGTGGGTTCCTGGTAATTGAGATGCTGACAGCCGGCCAGCAGGGCCAGAGGGGCGAAAATCAGGGCTTTCATGATGTGTCCTTATCAGGGCGTTTGGCAAAGTGTATGTCAGCCGGACGGCAGACCCAATGGGGTTTCTGTTGCAAGGTCGGGGCCATGAATTGCCAGCGAGCCCGGCGAGGGGGCAACAGTAACGATGGGATCAGTGTGTGTCACCGAACCAGTGGCTGATCGCCTCCCGGGTCAGTGCAGGTTTTTCCCGGTTGGAGGGTAACCAGTTGCCGGCGTTGGCGGTCATGGCGGTGAGAAACTCGAACAGGGGCAGGTGCTGGCGCAGTACCCGGTGGTGCCGGTGGCCGATGACCGGGTTGAAATAGCCAAAGAAATCCAGCATCTGCCGGGGATTCTTGCGCACCCAGAGCCAGGAGCCCATTTCCAGGGTAAAGGGCAGGAAGGTGTGTTGCGGTGCCCGATCCTGGGCATCGTCGTAGAGATAATCCCAGAGATCGCCATGGGTGGTGTAGTTCACCGACTGGGGCTCGATCAGGTAGGGGTGATGATGGGGATAGGTGTCTTCGAAGTGTTGTTTGAGCCGGTACACCTCACCGATGTGGGGAATAGGGCGATGACTGCGGGCGTAGCAGCACCAGATACGGTCCCGACGACCAAAGCCGCTGTGGCAATCCACGCTCATGGCAAAGGGAGCTGGCATCAGTTTTTCCCGAACCACGCGCACCAACGCCTGGGCTTCCGCTTCCATGGGGGCACCACTTTTTCCCCGATACCAGGGCAGGTGTCGACTAATGCGGTGGCCGCCCACCAGAAAAGGCACCCGGCCCATGGCATCGATGGGCGCGTTGCGCATCAGGTCCACGCCATTGGGGTTGCTGCGGGTGCGCTTCCAGATGCCACCCGGGTTGATCATGGGCATGAATACCAGACGCACCTGCTCCAGCCGGCGATGGAGCTGATCGTCCCACTGCAAACGATGAATCAGGCTGTGCAACCAGGACATCAGCACCTGGCTGCCGATCCGCTCCACCCCATGCACACCGCCAAAAAAACCGATCACCGGCACGCCGGGGGAGGTGCTGCCCATTTCGATCACCCGCACCGGCAAGGACAACTCACCCATGGGCACCTCATGAACCGTGGACACCCGCAGGTGGCGTTCACCATGACGAATCAGGGCATCCAGATGCAGAAGCTCTGGCAGATGGCGTTGCAGCAGGTAGAGGGTGTCTTCCATAGGCGGGGGCGGGGACTGGCAAAGAGAATTACACAGGGTAACGACGGCAGATAACAGGAATGTGACGATGCCTTGCCTGCATGTTATCACCTGGGTATCTACGCTACGGAGCCGCTGTAGGAGCGGATCTTGAGCCGCGAACCTCGCGAAGCGAGGAAATCGACCGAAGGGCGATCAGGGATTTCCGGGCTCGACAGGTGTCTTTAGAAGGAGCCGGTGGTTACCTGGTACATTTCCTTCGCTGTCACTCGGATTCGCACCTCAAGAGGTGTTATTCGCTGCGCTCACCCCTACGGGGCCGCCCTGCGGGCGTTACTCCCCTGCGCTCCGTTCCTACCGCGGCGCTGTAGCGAGATGGGCAGTTTTTCTTCACCAAACCGTGACGCCACTGTCAGCGAACTGTCACGCCGAATTTCTAGTGTGGCCACAGGATAGTCCTGCAACGGATAAGAGCCTGTGGCCGTGCCCATGACAATGCCTCTTGATTCTGCTTGCTCACTGCGAACCGGGGATCTGCTGTTGTTTTCCGGCCGCGGTTTTACCAGTGAGGTGATCCGGGTCTTTACCCGTAGTCCCTGGAGTCATATCGGCATGGTCGTGCACCTGCCCGGTAATCCCGATCCGCTGGTTCTGGAATCTACCACCTTGAGTGAATCACCGGATGTGACCCTGGGCTGTCCGGTGGCCGGTGTGGCGCTGGTTCCACTGGCAGACAAGCTACGAGATTACCCGGGCACGGTGGCGTTGCGTCGACGGCATGGGCCGCCATTGAGTGATCGTCAACAGCAACTGCTGACGCGCCTGGTCAAACGGTTGCTCCACCGTCCCTACAAGAATTACGTGCTGTGCAATGCCCTGGATGTGCTGACCGGTTTTACCCGCAAGCCGGACCAGCGCGGCTGGTTCTGTTCGGAACTGGTGGCGGAACTGTACCGGCGGTTGGGCTGGTTACCCCGCCAGACCCGCGCCAGCACGCTGGTGCCGGGGCATTTCGGTTCCCGTCACATGCGTTTGCAACACGGCAAGCTGGGGGCCGTGGAGTTTCTCAAGAGTGGGCCACAAGCCACCGCCATCCGGGCCCGGGTTACAGCCAGCGCCGAACACGTTGCTGATAGGCCTGCCATTGCTCCCCGAACTGTTGGGCGTGAAACGCTTCTTCCGCAACAATCACATGCTGCTGGATAACCCAGACCACCGGGACCAGCATGATCAGCATGCCCGGGCTGTGCTGATTCAGGGCCATGGCCAGGTAGAGCGCGGTAAAGCCCAGGTAGATGGGATTGCGGCTCAGCCGGAATACGCCTGTGGTAAGCAGCTGACTGGCGGGGCGATGGGGAACCAGGGTCGTGCGTGCCAGGCGCAGCTGGATCGCCGCAGCCAGCACCAGGGTGGTGCCAATCACGGCCAGCGCCAGAATCACCCAGTGATCACCCGGGAATGCCGGGGCGGGGAGCGGCAGGGCCTGATCGATGCCATAACCCATCAGCAGCCCCCCCAGATACAGGGCCGGTGGCGGCATCATTACTTGCGGGTGCTCGAGGGACATGGCAATCACCTGGTGACAGAAAACGAAGAGAAAAATACGCGGGTATTCTAAACACTATGACAGCCAGCTGCCTGTCCGCTGGCAAACTTTGCGAGGTTTTCTATTGATCATTTCGAAAAAGCTGGGTTATGGTAATTCCAATCCCGCCCTTGCGGGAGTGATCGCGATCATAAGCTGTTACAGCTGCTGCAACTGAACCGCCAAAAGGCTTAAACCAACGGCGGCAGGCGCAGGCGTCACTCTCGCTTTGTCACAGTATGAGCCAGATCTGACGCCCGAGCCGTAGCCGCCCACGACGCAACCGTCACAGGGGATACGCATGGAAGAGCGCGCGGCCAGACTTCACACCCTCTCCGTCAACCACGCAAGCGCCAACCAGAACGATTCAACCCTCGAACAAGAACAGCAAAAAACCTACGTCATCGATACCAACGTACTGATCCACGACCCGAATTCGTTACTCAATTTTGAGGAACACCGGGTGGTGATTCCCATGACGGTGCTGGAGGAGCTGGATAAGCTGAAGAGCGGCAAATCCCATACGGCGGCAGACTGCCGCGCGGCCATTCGCCAGATCGACCGGGTGCTTGGCAGTGCCACCCCGGCAGAGGTGGAAGCGGGTATCCCCATCCCCCGGGGGCCGGAGACGGTCACCCAGGGCACGCTGACGGTGCTGATGTCCAAGCCGGACAACGACAGGGCGCCACTGCCTGATAACCTGAACGATAACCGCATCATCAACGATGTGGTGGCCATGCAGGCCAGTCAGCCGGAGCGACGTTTTATTCTGGTGACCAAGGACATCAACATGCGCCTCAAGGCGCGGGCCTGTGGCATCGAGTCGGAGGATTACCACAACGATCAGCTGGTATCGGACATCAAGCAACTGACCCGGGGCTACTTCGAAGTGCCCGGTTCCTTCTGGGATCAGGTCACCCAGGTGGAAACCGAGCAGGTGGGCGCCGATACCCTGCATCATCTGTCCCATGGTCTGCTGGTGAGTGAGATCCTGGGCGAAGAGGTCTATCCCAATCAGTACGTGATTGATGAACAGGGGTTTGTCGGGCGGGTCATGGATGTGAACAACGGCGTCGTGACCCTGCGGCATTACAAGGCCGACAGTCTGCTGGATCAGGAGGTTTGGGGGTTACGCCCGAAAAACCTGCAGCAGGCCATGGCGCTGCAACTGTTAATGGATCCGGATGTGCACCTGGTCACCCTCACCGGGGCCGCGGGGTCCGGGAAAACCATTCTGGCGCTGGCGGCCGCCATCGAAATGACGGTGGAACAGAAGCGTTTCAACAAGATCATCGCCACCCGGTCTACGCCGCCATTGGCGGAAGAGCATGGTTTCCTTCCCGGTACCGAAGAGGAAAAAATGGACCCCTGGCTGGGGGCTATCAACGACAATATCGAGGCGTTGCACCTGAACGATGAAAATCCTTCCGGGAGCATTCAGTACGTGAAGGAAAAGGCCAACATCCAGTTCAAGGCCATGAACTATATCCGCGGCCGCAGCTTCCAGAAATCCCTGATCCTGATTGACGAAAGCCAGAACCTGACTCCCCATCAGATGAAGGCGATCATCACGCGGGCCGGGGAAGGCTCCAAGGTGGTGTGCCTGGGCAACCTGGCCCAGATCGACACCCCCTATCTGTCACCCACCAGCTCGGGCCTGACCTACATGACCGAACGCTTCAAGCGGTTCGTTCATGGTGGTTCGGTGCAGCTGAACGGGGTGCCGAGGTCGTTGCTGGCGGAATACGCCGAGCAGTTTCTTTAACGCGTAGCGGTTAACCTGTAGGAGCGCCTCTCGAGGCGCTCCTACAGCGGTTTCCTATCAGCCGTTAATCTTCTCTATGGCTGCCTTGCACGCTTCCGACTGATAAAAATCATCCAGCACCCACTGAATAAACGGTTCCAGTACGCCCTGCTCAATCAGGATTGTGGCACCGCGTGCCAGGGCGGGAGCGGTGATCTGGCGGACCTGATCTTCGCTGATCTTCATGCCGTCCAGCAGGGTTTGCAGGGGCATGTCGCTGAGGGACTGAACGGCGGCGTGGATGCCCACGCTGACCAGACGGCGGGTGTAGTCCAGGCGGGCAGTTTCATCGCCGATGGCACAGCCCTGGCTGACCACTTCATCGATAGTGCCGGCGGGTACCAGCTTCAGATAGTTGGCGGGTTTGAGCGGTGCCACACGCTGGTAACCGTCTCTGGCCAGTTGCTCGATGCGCTCATTGGTGAGCTGCTTGTTCAACCATTGCTCGCCGGTTCTCAGGGTGACACGGATATTCTTTCTCAGATAATCACGGATGGACTCTTCCATGCCACCCATGGCCTTGCCCACCATGCTCTTGCGACCCATTTTCATCACGCTGCTGACGCCGGGAAGTTTGGCCAGGGCATTTTCTTCCAGCAGAAAGTTCTTGATCCCGGTATAGAGCATTTCACTGACCATTTCGCTGACCAGCGGATGGCTCATGGCCGCGTGGATGGCTTTCTCGCGGAGGGTTTGCAGCTTCAGCACCTGCTCCAGGATCGCCTCGAAATGGTCTTCACTGAGCAGCTCGCCCACGGTAGCCGGATCCTTTTCAGCGGCTTCCCAGACCGCCTTGCTCACATCGCTGACCACCGTCTGCAGTCCCTGGGCGCTGAGCGCCTGTTGCAGCCATTGATCCACTACCGAGGTCAGGGAATCGCTGTCTACCAGTTTGCCCAGGGGAACGGCGCCCAGGCTGTCACTGGCCTGAGCCATCAGGGCCTGCCAGTGGTCCTCGTTCTGCAGTTGTGCACAAAGGTGTGCCTGGTGCGCATCGCGCAGGGCGGAAATCAATTCGGCGGATGACATGGTCGTAAAACCTCTTTTTATTGATTCAGAACAATACCCCCGTTCTCCAACGGCCTTTCAATAGTACCGGTGGGGTGGCCATTACAGCCTGTGCCGGGTATCGGGTCACTGTCTCTATCTTGCTGGAACAAAGGGGAACTGTATGCAACTGCGAGGACAAGGAAAAGCGGCGCTGCTGCTAACCGGAGTGTTGATGGCCGGGCCGGCCCTGGCCCACAAGGCGGGGGATGTGATTGTGCGCCTGGGGGGGATTAAGGTGGATCCGGATGCCAGCAGCGAGGTCTTCAATCCGGCGCTGCCTGCGGTGGGTGGCCTGGGCGTCGATGTGGATGACGATACCCAGTTGGGGTTGACCCTGGCGTATATGGTCACTGACTCGATCGGTGTTGAGCTGGTCGGTGCGACCCCTTTTACCCATGACATCCTTCTGGATACCGGTGGCGGCGGGGTGGTTATCGGCGAAACCGGGCACCTGCCGCCCACGCTGCTGGCACAATACTATGCCCCTCAGGTCGGGCCCATGCGGGCTTATCTGGGCGCAGGGTTGAACTACACCCTGTTTTTCGAGGACAGCATCGACGATGCAGTGGTCAGTCCGCTGCTGGGGGGGGCTGATGCGGATGTGAAGCTCAGTAATTCCATGGGCTTTGCCTGGGAAGTGGGTGCTGACTTTTCCCTGAACGAGAACTGGTTGTTCAACGTCAGCGTCTGGAACATCGATATCGATACCGAGGCGCGCCTGTATGTCAATGACGCCCGCGTGGACAAGATCGATGTGGAAATCGATCCCTGGGTGTACATGGTAGGGCTGGGTTACCGGTTCTGAGGCACTATGCGTCAGGGGCACGCCTGCTCCCGGTAGCGGGTTGCAGGCATGGCCTATGACGTTGGGGGAAAGCCCGATGACCATGAGCAGGCTCCGCTGTGCGGCTCATGGTCACGGGTCAGGCCATTTCTTCCAGCAGTTCCGGGAAGCGCTGGCGGAGAACTTCATAGCCACCATCCAAGCTGACCACATCACTGAATCCCTGCTCGCTCAGCCAGTCGGCGGCGCCCTGGCTGCTGTTGCCGTGGTAGCAGTAGATCACCAGGGGTTTTTCCGGGGCGGTATCAGCCAGAAACGGCTCCACATTGGCCTGGGTCAGGTGGACGGCGCCGCGTAAATGGCCAGCGGCAAAACTGGCCGGGTCACGGATATCCACGAACAGGGCGTCGCCCTGGTCGAAACGGGTTTTGCCCTCATCCGGGCTGATGCGTTTTGCCATTTTCTGAGTCCTTCTCGGCGAGCAGATCCGACGGCGGATACTCGCATTCCAGTCTCATGCCGATGGCATTTTCCAGTTCCGGCAGCAGGAAGGCATCGTCTTCACAGGCAAAGCTGATGGACATGCCGCTGGCGCCAGCCCGACCGGTGCGGCCGATACGGTGAACGTAGTCCTCCGGGTCTTCCGGCAGGTTGTAATTCACCACATGGGAGACGCCGTCGATATGGATGCCCCGGCCGGCCACGTCGGTGGCGATCAGCACTTGCAGATCGCCGGCGCGGAAGCGTTCCAGGGTCTTCATGCGTTGGGTCTGGGGCACGTCACCGGAGATCAGCGACACTTTCAGACCTTTCTTCTGCAGGCGGTCACTGACCCGGCGGGTAATATCCCGGCGGTTGGCAAAGACGATTACCTTGTCCATGTTCATGCCGGTGATCAGGTTGTAGAGCAGGGTGAATTTGTCATCGGCATTCGTGATGTAGACCTTCTGCTCCACGGTGTCGGTGGTGACCTGGGCGGGCTCGATTTCCACCACCTCGGCATCCTCGGTCCAGCGGCGGGCCAGATTCATCACATCATCGCTGAACGTGGCAGAGAACAGCTGGGTCTGCCGGTATCGGGTTTTCGGGGTCATGCCGACGATACGTTTCACGTCGGGAATAAAGCCCATATCCAGCATGCGGTCCGCTTCATCCAGCACCAGGAATTCCACCCGGTCCAGCCACAGATCACGGCGTTTGGCGAAATCCAGCAGGCGACCGGGGGTTGCCACAAGAATGTCGATCAACTCGTTCTGCAGGCGCTCCTGCTGGCGGTTGAAGTTCATTCCGCCAACCACGCTCATCACCTGCAAGTCGGTGTACTTGGCCAGCGCCCTGGCGTCCTTTTCGATCTGCATGGCCAGTTCCCGGGTCGGGGCAACGATCAGGGCCCGGGGCTCGCCGGCGTAGCGCTTTACCTGAATGGGGTGGCGCAGCAGGTCGTTGATCACCGTGATCAGGAAGGCGGCGGTCTTGCCGGTGCCGGTCTGGGCCCGGCCAATGGCGTCGGCACCGGCCAGGGTATGGCCCAGGACTTCCGCCTGGATGGGCGTGCAATACTGGAAGCCCTGGTCGGCGATGCCGCGCATCAGGTTCAGGTCCAGATCAAAGTCATGGAAGCGGGTTTCACCGTCTTTTTTCGGCACCGGGAACTGATCCAGGGTCCAGGTGCTTGTCTTGTCTTTTTGCATGTATTCGCTCAGTCTGAATGCAAGAGTCTGTGCCGATATTGGCACTGGCGGCACACAGCCGCGGGGCGGTAATCAGTCCACCCGTTCCTGCTGAAAACGGGGTATTGTAGAAAAAATAGCCAGCGCTGTCAGAGGATGTTTCTTATGGGGTTGCTTCGCGGGGTTATTGTAGTGTTTTGGGTGGCAGTAGGGTTAGCCATTTTCCTGGATCTGCCGTCGCCCTTCGACCGTTTGCTGTTGGGGGCCGGGCTGGTTGTTGCGGTCCTGCATGCCCTGGAATGCATCGGCTTTATGGTATGGATTCGGCGGCGAGGGCTGTTTCACTGGCGCGACGCCTTGATGATCATGATCTTCGGGGTGGCCTATCTCAAGCCGAGAATGCGGACCCTGCGGCACACGGTTTAGCCAAATACCAGTAGCCGGTTGTTGGCGGGCATTTCATGGTCGGCCAGCAGGTGGCGTTGCTGGCGGGCGAACTGTTCTACCACCCACTCCTGATCGCGAATGCCGCGGTCACCGTCACCCTCTCGCAGCCTCTGGTCGAACTGGCGGTTGGAATCGCTGGTGAATTGGCCCTGGTAGTTGAACGGGCCGTAGACCAGGAATTTGCCGTCCTCGGTCAAATGCTCACAGCCCTTGCGGATACAGGCTTCCACCAGTGGCTCGGCCATGATGTGGAAGGTGTTGGCAGTAAACAGGTAATCGAAGCGGCCGGCTGGCCATTCGCCGGCAACGTCCAGCGCCAGCGGTGGCAGGGCCCGGTTGCCCGGATCACTCTGCCACTGCTGGATATAGGGCAGGTTGGCGGCCACATCGGAAGGCTGCCATTGCAGATGGGGAAGTTGCCCGGACAACCAGGCCGCATGCTGGCCGGTACCGGCACCAATTTCCAACAAGGTACCCGGCGCCTGGCAATGCTGCTTCAGCACGGCCAGGATCGGAGCCTTGTTGTTCTCGCAGGCCTGGGAGTAAGGGCGTTCTGTCATTACTTCTTGTTCATGAACTTCTGGCCCATCACCATCAGACGCTGGTAGCTGGTAGGCAACAGCCGCTGCATGGTGTCGATCGCCAGGGCGTCAGAACCAATCAGTACCCGACGCTTGTTCTGGCGAACCCCCTTGAGGATGGTGCTGGCGGCTTCTTCCGGTGTGGTGCGGAACATCTTCTCGAAATCCGCTTTGGATTGCGCGGGATCGGATCCGGTGATGGCGGCCACATCATCGCTAATGCGAGCGGACTTGGCGATGTTGGTCTTGATGCCGCCGGGATGAATGGACGTGGCGGAGACACCGCATTGTTCCATTTCCAGCTCCAGGCGCAGGGATTCGGTAAAACCGCGCACGGCGAATTTTGCCGCATTGTAGGCAGACTGAGTGGGAATGCCGATCAGTCCAAACACGGAAGACACGTTAATGATATGGCCTTCGCCTGCTTCCTTCAGGTAAGGCAGGAAGGCTTTGGTGCCGTAAACCACGCCCCAGAAGTTGATGTTCATCAACCACTCGAAGTCGTCGTAGTTCATCTTCTCAACGGTGGCACCCAGGGCAACACCGGCATTGTTGAAGATCATGTTGGCATAGCCGAAATGGTTGACCACGTCATCGGCAAAATCATAAAACGCCTGACGGTCTGCCACGTCCAGTTTGCGGGTCATCAGGCGGTCTTCAGCCAGACCCAGCAGATCGGCGGTTTCTTTCAGGCCGGCTTCATTGATGTCAGACAGGGCCAGCTTGGCACCAGCGGACGCCAGTTCCTGAGCCAGAGCACGGCCAATGCCGGAACCGGCACCGGTGATAACGGCAACTTTGTCTTTGAAATTCTTCATGATGACTCCTGTATCCGCTTAATTCAGTCGCAAGTTGCAAGTTCAAAGTTGAAACACGCAGGCGCTGACAGTGCCAACGGAAAATCCCTGATCTGCGCCGTTACAAGGTTGCTGCGCGGGCAGGGCATGTCAGTTTCAAACAAGCTGGCTCGCGCCTTGAAACTTTCAACTTTGAACTCTCAACTCAATTCGGCGATCGAGTGTAGACACTTTGTCACTGCAGAATGGGCCAATCTTGTCTAACAAGGAAGTATTACCGTGACGATGGCGCCGCTGGCCAGCGGCGCTGAGGATAATCTGTGGCCGGGGAAGACGGGGCTAGCCCGGTTGGGGGCAGGCTTCGCCAAGGGGGGCGGCAATGGCGGTATGGCTCTGGTGCATGAGCCGCACCAGCTCCGCCTCGCTGTGGCCCAATGGGGAAATGGCAGGGTGCAGCGTGATCTGGGCATGCTGACCGGGGCGCAACCGTGCGGTGCCCGGTGGCAGTATCTCGAAGGTCCCGGTGAGAGTGACCGGCAGCACCGGCAGTTGCAGGTCCAGGGCCATCTTGAAGGCGCCTTTCTTGAAGGGCTTGAGCTGGCCACTGCGGCTGCGGGTGCCTTCCGGAAAGAACAGCACGCTGGCACCGTTGGCCAGTCGGGTGCGGGCCTGGTTGAGGCTGGCAATGGCGGCCTGGGTATCGGACCGGTTGATAAAAATATGGCCGAGTTTGTCGCAGCAGATGCCAATCACTGGCATCTGCCGCAACTCATGTTTCATGACCCAGCGAAAATCCACTCCCAGATAACCGTACAGCACGAAAATGTCGAACTGACTGAGATGGTTGGCAACGATCACATAGCTCTGCCCCGGGCGCAGATTCTCGCGACCATGCACATCCACGCGGACACCGCTATAGAGCAGGCAGAGTTTTGCCCATGGCACAGCGGTAAGACGGGCTACCCGATCCGCGGGCAGGAAGGGCACCAGTAACAGGCACAGTGCCCCCAGTACCAGAGTCGTGGCTGCCATTAGCGGAACAAAGACAAGCCAGCTATAGAGGAAGAAAAACAGCCGCATGGATCGAGCTCTCCGTACCTGTTCAGGTTTTTCCTTATGGTAATGGAGAGCTGGCCGAATATGACAGATGGATAATTACTTTGTTACGTTTTCATTATTTGCGCTACCCATTGCTGCCGAGGGGCGGCCAGGGCCACGAAGATCCAGATAATCATAATAATGATTCTGGTATTCCGGCTTGCTAACGATGCGGCGCAATCGTTCCAGGGTGAAGTAGGGCGCGTCACGGAGCAGGATATTGGCGATCCAGGCGGGAATGTAGCCGCCGGGATCCAGAATCAGCTCGTAGGTCATTTCCACTCTTTGATTGCCCAGGCGCACAAAGCCCAGCTTGCCGGTCATTTCCGGGAAGCGGATATATTCATTATTGGGCGGCAGGGCGTCCGGCCGGTTGATCAGGTCCACCATCACCGATTCTTCGTCTTCGGTCAGGGTCTGCGTGACCTTGGCACGCAAAACGGCTTCCCGGTCGGCCAGTGGCCAGGGAAGCTGGGTGGTAAAACGCAGCGAGCGATCAAGCGGGCTGACCCGGTTGAATTCTTCCGCACTGTCCACAAAGTGCAGCCACTTGGGGTAGGACGGGTAATCATTGAGCAAGGCGACCAGTGAGTATTCGTCGGACAGCGTAAAACGGGTGACGCCGCGGAATGTCTTGAGGCGGGATTCGTCCCGGTGCTTCATGTAGACCTGGATATCATTCCGGTCGCTAACCAGCTTCCAGTCCTCCAGATCATTACTGAGGGCAGTCTGGCTGAAAGAGGCAACAATGAGTGCCACAAAGAGAGCGATGAGTCTGTCCATGGAAAAACCGGATCCTTGCGTGCCTGTTATTGGAATTTAGGAGCCTCTGAATAACTCCTTGCATGCTCAGTCTTTCAGGCTGGCCCGCAATCTAGGCCACGCTGAGTAAACAAGGAGTTATACAGAGGCTCCTTGAACGCGGCGGCATTATGCCATTATTGCGATCCCGCTGAACATATTTTGACCGTTGGCGGATCGCTCTGCTGTCCGCTTCGGATGATCGGTTGTCATTCGATGCTTCGATGGCAGGCAATTTTATGCGGTTTTGCTAGACTTGCCTGCCGCAGGTCGGCGGTCTCTGGCCGACGACACGATAATTCGGTTTTTCTGGCCAACTACCTATGCGTAAACGTGCATTTCACCTTTTTGTTGGGGCCATGTTGGTGGCGGGATACTTTGCCGCTTCCCCCTCCCACCTTTGGGAACCGGTTCCCGCCATGATTGAAGAACCACAGGCCAAGGTGCCGGATAACGGTGAATGGCGAAGTGCGTTCGTCTCCGATGGCGACACTCCGTTGGTGCATGCCGCATCCATGGTGGAATTGCCGAATGGCTCGGTGAGGACATTCTGGTTTGCTGGCAGCCGTGAGGGCGCGGCGGATGTGGCCATTCATTCTTCGGTGTTCGATCCGCAGTCCGGTACCTGGTCCAATGAAGAGCCGGTGATTACCCGGCAACAGATTGCGGAAGGCTGGGGCCGCCATGTGCGCAAGCTCGGCAATGTGGTGCCTGTGCTGGATGATGATGGTCGGATGCGCCTGTTTGTGGTGGCGGTCAGTTTTGGTGGCTGGGCAGGCAGTCGTGTGGTGGTGATGGAGTCCTTTGACCAGGGTAAAAACTGGCGCTTCGACGGTGTCCTGGTCACCACGCCCTTCCTGAATATCAGTACTCTGGTTAAAACCGCCCCTATTCGTTACAGCGATGGCACCATCGGCCTGCCGGTCTATCATGAAATGGCCGGCAAATTCGGTGAAATACTGCGGCTGGACAAGGACAACCAGATTCTCGGCAAGGCCCGTATTGGTCATGGACGCAAGGCGATCCAGCCCTTGGTGCTGGTAGACAGCCCCTCCCATGCGGTGGCTTTCCTGCGTAATGAAAACGAGCCCAACAACGGCTTTCTCTATCAATCAGAAAGCCATGACGGGGGCTGGCAGTGGGACGAGCTGGCGTATTCTTCCCTGGAAAACCCCAGTGCGGCCTTGAGTGGTCTGGCCATGGCAGAAGGTCACTGGCTGATCGCTGCCAACTGTAACCGCATTGAACGGGATGATCTGTGTATCCGCGAAACCCGTGATGGGGGGCGTAGCTGGCAGGAACGCTGGACCTTTCACGATCGGGAGCGCTGGCGCGGAAAGGAAATGACCGAGCAGCAATTCTCTACCCTGATCCATCCGGAGTTGAACAGTGATGTGCCGCCGGAAGATCCCTCCCGGCTTCTGGATCGGGCTCGCCACAACAAGTGTGATGGTCGTCTCGGCTGCGAATTCCAGTACGACTACCCCTACATGATTCGGACCCGCAGCGGCGATTTGCACATGGTCTACACCTGGAACAAAACCGCCATCCGCCACCTTTGGCTGAAAGCGGATTCCGCGGCCCTAAACAGCAACGAGGAGCAGAATAATGACGCTTGATATTCTGGTCTGCGCCCTGGTGCTGGTGGCAGTACAGTTGCGCATCAGTGCCTCGCTGCTCTCCGTGCGCGGGCGAATAATACTGTCTGTGCTGGTGTTCGTTTGGGCGGTGTTGCCATTTCCCTTGGGACTGGCCCCCTGGGTGAACAGTTATCTTGCCGGCTTCAGCATTTCCTCAGGCCTGCTGGCGGTGCTGGCCATTCAGCATCGCATTGTCGGCCACTACTGGCTGCCCCTGAAACAGTTGCGCGGAGCCTGCATGATGCTGGTGTTGATGGCGCTGTGGTTCTACCCGATGAGCATGGGGTCCAGTTATGCGGACCCGTACGCCCTGGGCTTCGGCAATTTCCAGTTCAGTACCGCGCTGTTGTTACTGGGGTTGCTGGCCTGGGTGTTGCGCGCCTATGCCACCTGTCTGATTCTGGTGTCCGCGCAATTGGCATTCGGTGCGGATCTACTGGTCAGTGACAATCTCTGGGACTATCTGATTGATCCCTGGCTGGTACTTTGGGCAGCGGGCTGGTTGATCCGTGATCGCCTGTTGCAGGCGCGGGCCATGCCCGCGCCCGAAACTCCGGCAGCAAGCAGTCAGTCTTCGTCCGCCGCCAAGGCTGACGACCTGTCCGCCGGCCAGTAACTGGCGGACAGATATCCCACCGCAAACATCAGCAGATTACCAATCAGGCCGGTGTAGTAGAGATCGAAAGGGGCGCTCAGGGCTTCCGGCAGCAGCCCCTTGTTGGTCAGGATCGTCCAGCCAGTGAATAGCAGGGTGCAGATGATGCCGCACCAGGCTGCCCGGGCATCCCCCCGGCGGCTGAAGAACCCCAGCAAGTACAATCCCAGCATGCCCCCGCCCAGTAACGACACCAGAATGGTGGACGTGTCCTGCAGCGTTTTGGTGTCTGCCTCATTCAGCCACAGGGCTCCGGCAATCATCAGGCCGGTAACGGCCACCGCGATGCCCCAGGCCACTTTCAGATAGTGGCGGTCATCCTGGCCGGGGTGAAAATGGCGACGGTAGAGATCCACCACGCTCACGGTCGTCACCGAATTGATGCTGGAATCCAGCGAACTCATGGCCGCCGCGAGGGCCGCAGCAATCACCAGGCCCGCTACGCCGGCGGGCAGGTAGTTAGTGATGAAATAGGGCATCAAGGTTTCAGCGCGAGCTTCGCCACTGAGAATGGCGCCGGCCTGGACATCCGGATAGACCTGAAAAAACACCCACAGGGCCGTGCCCAGAAACATGTAGAACGCCCAGATGGGCAGCGCGGTGAACAGGTATACCCACAGCCCCTTGCGGGCTTCCGCGGTAGACTGGGAGGCACAGTATCTCTGCACGGTGTTCTGGTTGCTGGAGTATTCGGTGAGCCAGTTTGTCAGGCCGATCAGCAACATCATGGTGGCGGTTTTTTCGCTCAGCGATAGTGACCAGGAGGTCTCGCCGGGAGCGCCATCCTCCCAGGGGGCAAGGGCAAATTTTCCGGCCTTGCCTGCCTGATCAAAAATTTGCCCGAGCCCGCCGGGCAGGGCCTCCAGTACCACCCACAGGCAGAGCAGCCCGCCCAGCAACAACACCACGGTCTGCAGCACATCGGTCCAGATCACCGCATCAATACCACCAATTACCGTATACAGGCCCACAAAAAGCCCGCCGAGGACGATGGCCGTGGCAGGGGACAGGTCGGTGACCTGCTGTATCAGCAGGGACAGCAGCCACAGGATCATCGCCAGGCGCACTATCTGGGCGACGAGGAAGGCAACGGCTCCGTAGACACGGATGGAGGGGCCGTAACGTTGTTCCAGAAATTCATAGGCGCTGGTCATATTGCCGCGTCGAAAATACGGCAGGAAAACAAACGCCGCCACCAGCATGGCCGGCAACAGGGCCAGGTTGGGCAGGTAGCGAAGCCAGTCGGTCTTGAACGCGTCGGCCGGGTAGGCCAGGAAGGTGATGGAGCTGATGGAGGTGCCTACCAGAGACAACCCGATGACCCAGCCGCGAAAGCGGCGGCCACCCACAAAGTATTCCTCGGTACTGGTGTTGCGTCGGGAAAAGTAGATGCCGATGCCCAGCACCACACACAGGTAGCCCGCCAGGACCACCCAGTCAGCCGTTGCCAATGTCATTATTGTTCTCTCGATACAGGCAACCGGCGACCGGCAGCGCGCCTGCTGGCGTGTTGCCGGTCGCGAGCAGCGTTATTGTTCGATGTAGACGTTATCGGCCTGTTCGCCGCGGTCGGACATGCGGGTGTCAAAGCTGACCCGGGTGCCGGTGCGCAGGCTGCGACGACCGCCGTTCTGTACCGCCTTGAAATGTACGAACAGTTCTTCGCCACTATCGGTGAGGATGAAGCCGAAGCCCTTGTTGGGGTTGAACCACTTCACTTCGCCACGCTGCTGGCCATTCCCGCCCACCAGCGGCAGTTTGGACGGTACCAGTTTGCCCAGTGGCAACAGCGGCAGCAGGTAGACCAGCACCGGCAGCCACAGCCACCATTGATCCGCAAAGACCACACTGCCATGGCTGGCCACCAGACCGGCCAGATAGAAGAACACCGCCACGTGCAGAGGCAGGCGTTGTCCGCCACCCAGCAGACAAACCAGATTTACCACTGCCGCCAGCAGCAGGCCCAGGCCGGTTTGCTGACTGTGGATATTGGAGATTTTCACCACGGCAAGATTCTCGTGGAGGGTGACCAGTGCCATTTCCGGAGCAAAAAGCAGCCAGGCGCCGGGAATGGCCAGTAACAGGGCTGCAACCACATAAAAAACGGTCAGGGGTTTAGAGACATTCATGAAATTGACGTTACCTTGTTGAGCGATGAGTGATAAAAGTAGCTGATTCCGGCCAAAACGCCGCTGTTCCGCGGAGAATATGCGGTCACAATGGGTGGCGCCGGCCTGAAACAGTCTCTGTAAACCGCCGGGAAACGAGGCGGTATTGCACGGTGTCACTGTTTGCGACGGGATCCCAGCCGTCGACACAGGTTTTTGAACCGTACAATTTGCGCATTGTACCCAAGCCGGCGACGAAACTCATGCGGCATTCTGGAGAGGCTGTGTCTGTATACCCCTTCCTAGGCAAGGATTTTTTCGATGCCCTGCAGGGCTGTGGGGCCGTTGCCCCGAAAACCGGCTGGCAACCCTGCCACCTGGAGACAGAGCAGGGCTGGATGCCTCTCTATCTGCGCAGTCATTCCCGGGGCGAGTATGTATTCGATTACAGCTGGGCGGAGGCCTATCACCGCCATGGCCTGGCTTACTATCCGAAACTGGTCACCTCGATTCCTTTTACGCCGGTCACCGGGCCCCGTTGGCGTGGTGATCTGTCTGCAGCGTCGCTCTGGTCCGGGGTAAAGGACAGGATGGCTGAACATCAGGCCAGCGGCTGGCACCTGCTGTTTCCCGATGCCGCAGCGCGGGAGCAGTTGCAGGAACTGCCATTGGTATCCCGGCAGGCCTGCCATTTTCGCTGGCTGAACCGGGACTACCGGGACTTTGAGGATTTTCTTGGCCAGTTCCAGTCCCGCAAACGCAAGAATCTGCGCAAGGAGCGGCGACGCGTCCAGGAGCAGGGGCTGACCATTACCCGTCATCATGGTGACCGGATCAGCGCCAGCGATTGGGCGTTCTTCTACCAGTGCTATGCCAGCACTTACCTGAAGCGAGGCCAGTTGCCCTACCTGAACGAGGCCTTCTTTTCGGCTGTGGGCGAGCGGTTGTCGGAACAACTGATGCTGGTACTGGCACGGGACGGAGAGCGTCCCGTGGCGGCCGCATTATATTTTTTCGATGCAAAGTGTCTGTACGGACGGTACTGGGGGTGTCTGGAAGAGCGGGATGCCCTGCATTTCGAGCTGTGTTACTACCAGGGCATCGAGTTTGCCATTGAGCAGCAGTTGGCGGCGTTTGATCCGGGAGTCCAGGGGGAGCACAAGATTCTCCGTGGCTTCGAGCCGGTGATTACCTGGTCCATGCACCATTTGCGTGAGCCGGCTTTTCACCGCGCCATTGCGGATTTTTGCCGGGAAGAGGCGGCGCACGTGCAGCGTTACCGGGAAGAGGCCATGACGCTGTTGCCGTTCAGAAAAGGGGGCGGAGACTAGCTACAAGCTATGCTTGTTGGGTAGGCAAAGGTTGGCAAATTCCCGGAATATTGGCGCTTCGACGAAGCCGCTGTGGGAACGGAGCGTAGCGAAGTAACGCACGTTGCTCCGTGCGGCCCGAAGGGTGAGCGAAGCGAATAACCCCGCTTGAGCCGCGAACCGCGCTTGCGCGGAAATCGGCCGCAGGGCGATCAGGAATGCCAGCGCTCGACAGGTCTATCCAAATCCCCCCTCCTGATGCCATCTCCCAAACCTATTCGCCATGCGAGCATGGGCTCCAACGGGGTTGGTAGGCGGCATGGAAGGAATCGCGCCGCCAGCGACGCACCAGCGGCAAGCTGAATACCTTGCCGGAATTCCCGATCTTCGGTTTCGTATTTGGTGTTAAGCAGCCACTTGCTGTTCGCGCTGGTAGTAAATCGCCATGGTAACCAGATCGCAGAGATCGGCGTTGGGGTGATCCGGGGATTTCGGCCCCAGGTGGGCGGTGACATCTTCCAGCTCGCTGCCATGGGGATCATTCAGGTCGGCCAGGAACTCCCAGGCGTGGCCCTGATGATCCACCAGGGTGCCGGTGTAGACGCCATCATCAAAACGGCAAACGCTGGAAAATACGGTGCTGGTGAGAGCAAAGCCGCGGGCGGTGATCCAGTCAGTCAGCGCCGGGTCCAGGCTGCCGTCGCGGATTTGTGTGGTGATGCTGGCCACAGCATCCCAGGCATTGCGAGTGCTGGCTTTGTTCGGTTCCATGGCGTCTTCCTCGACCTTGCTTCCGGATCGTCCTTGAATGCGGCTGGCTTATCACACGGCTTGCGACCGGTGGCAGCGTTATGGCGATGACTGCATTGTGCCTGCAATCAAAAGCCGGTACAGCGGCGATTTGCCGCAAAAAGTGTAAGAGATATCGGACAAATGAACATTATTCATTTTTTTGATGTGCGCATTTAGCTGTGTTGTCGGCCTGCGAAAAGGGGCGGCAAGGGGCACTCCATCAAGGCGGCTATGGCGCGCAGCATTTCGGCTTCGCTCACCTGCACTTTGCCGTCCACCAACACCAGGTCCGCCAGCCCGTCGATCACCGGGCCCTTGAGCAGGGGAGACAGGTCGGCAAGCCGATCCAGCGCCTGTCCCAGTCGTTGACTGCTGCACTGGGACAGAGGCAATAGAGTGCGAGCCTCCGGCAGCAGTCCATGACTGGCCTGTCGGAACAGGGCCCGGGCCTGCTCGTCGCGAGCGCCACTGGCCCAGGTCATCACCGAGAAGGCCAGTTGCAGCTCACCTGCCACTGAGCGGTAGCGATTGAAGCGGGTGTGACGGTTGCGCCTGGCATGATCGTCGAGTTGCTGTCGAGCCAGGGCGACCAGTGCCCACTCAAACAGGGTGGTGCGCTGGTCGGCCTGGGTCAGGCTTGTCAGCCGCTCCAGAATAGCCTTGCGCTGGGCTGAAGGTTGCCCCTTGAGGGTAGGAAGTGCCAGATCGATGATGGGCAGGCGCAGTCGGCTGCCCAGCTCGGACAGTTGCTGGCGCAAGGGCAGCAGGTCAGACAGGTGTTCGCCCAGGCCGGCGCTTTGCAGAAGGCGTTGCGGGTCGCTGTCCGAGCTGCTGAGTATCAGCGCATACAGGGCCAGTTCGGCCTGGTGCGGGTTGTGAAGCTTTTTGTGCAGATCGGCAGGAAGGGTCTCCAGCAGGGTGCGGGCATAGCCCAGGTCCGCGTCGCTGACTGTCCCCACCCGCCGGGACGTTGCCGGCTCGGCCACAGTCGGCTCGACGCTGGCGCCACTGTCTCCCTGGAATGCTGACACACCTTCCGGTACGGATGCGGTGGATGGCGTGGCGGCCTGGGTCGCCGAACGTGCGCGGCTGCGGGCCCGGGCAACCCAGTCGCTGCCCAGGGCGCCAAGACGGTCATCCAGCGGGGGGTGGGTGGCGAGCAGATTGCGAAAACGAAACCCCAGGGTTTCGCCGAAACACATATGGCTCATGTCTTCGGCGTGTACCGAATCCAGGTGGGAGCCGTCGCCGTTACGGATCTTGATCAACGCACCGGCCAGGCCGGCCGGGTTACGGGTGAACTGTACCGCGGAGGCGTCGGCCAGCAACTCTCGCTGCCGGGAAATGGCGGCCTTGATCAGCCGACCGAAAAACAGGCCCAGATAGCCCACCACTACCAGAGCCAGCGCTACCAGTATCAGGCTGTTGCCCTTGCGGTTGGAGGTGCTGCGACGGGAGGAGCCGCGCAGCATGAATTCGCCGATCTTGCCCACTGCCAGAATGCCCGCAAGCACGGCGATCAGTCGCAGATTCAGGCGCATGTCAGCGTTAAAAATATGACTGAATTCATGGGCGATCACGCCCTGGAGTTCGTCCCGGTCCAGTTTTTTCAAGGTGCCATGGGTGACCACCAGCACGGTTTCCGAGGGGCGGAAGCCGGCCACAAAGGCGTTAATCGCCTCTTCCTTGTCCAGAACATAAAGCTGAGGGGCGGGGATGCCGGAGGCGATACTCATTTCCTCCACCACATTGATCAGTTTCTTTTCGTCGCCGTGCCGGGTATCCGGATCAATCGGGCGAGCGCCGAGCATGGCAGCAAGTCCCTTGCCTCCCCGCCGCAATTGCCAGGTCTTGAACAGGCAGCCACACACCATCACCAACAGGGTGAAGAGGGTGATCCAGAGCGTCAGAGGGTGACTAAACCACTGGCTGGGGGGGACCAGTTGTACGTCCATCCACACGAAGGCCAGCAGCAATGCCAGATTGACGCAGAGGACCACCGCCGCCACCGCGAGAATAAAATACAGGACCAGCAGTCCGGTCTTGCGGCGGGCCCGCTCCTGATGCCGAAAGAAATCCATGGTGGCCGACTCAGAAGGTGACTTTCACCGCCTGACGTGCTTCCTCGGTTTCAATCTTGAGCAGTTGGGCTTCCTTGAAGCTGCCGAACAGGCCGCCGATAAAATTCTGCGGGAACTGTTCGCGGTAGGTGTTGTAGTTCATCACCGCATCATTGAACGCCTGGCGGGCAAAACCGATGCGGTTTTCCGTGCTGCTGAGCTCTTCCATCAATTGGGCCATGGTCTCGTTGGCCTTCAGATCCGGGTAGTTTTCGCTGAGGGCGAAGAAGTTGGCCAGGGAGCCGGAGAGCAGGGATTCGGCCTTGCCCAGATTGCGGACCGCGCCAGCATCGTCAGGATGGTCTGCAGCGGCTTTTTTGGCGTTCACTGCCTGATTACGGGCCTCAATCACCTGGGTCAGGGTGTCTTTTTCATGGCTCATGTAGGCCTTGGCGGTTTCCACCAGATTGGGGATCAGGTCATGACGGCGCTGCAGTTGCACATCAATCTGGGCGAAGCCGTTCTTGAAACGGTTCTTGAGTGCAATCAAACGGTTGTAGACGGCGATGATGTAGATGATGACGGCGACGATCACACCGATAAAGATAAGAGTCCCCATGACGACAGCCTTCCCCGTGCAGTTTTATTGTGGCTATAAACTACTGCAAAAGTGTTAATGGGGAAAGGCGGCACTAGTAGGCGCCTGTAGGAACGGAGCGTAGCGGAGTAACGCACGCAGTTCCGTGCGGCCCGAAGGGTGAGCGTAGCCAGTACACCTCTTGAGGTGCGAATCCGAGCCCTGGCGAAGGAGTAGCGGTCATCCTTGCTTCAATGCTTTATCAATAAAATGCTTTTGGCGCTAACCTCTAACGCATCCCTCGCTATCGCTCGGTTCGCACCTCGAGAGGTGCTCCTACAGTGGTTTCGTAGAGAGGCTGTCAGTATTTGATCCCCCACTTGCGATACAGAAATCCCATGATCCAGGCCGGACCAATCATCAGGTACTGGATATCCTCGAAGAAGGACGGTTTCTTGCCTTCTACTTTGTGGCCCCAGAACTGGCCGATCCAGGCGGCAACAAACAGAACCAGGGAAACCCAGAAGACGCTGGCACCGCTGGCGGCAATCAGGAAGAGAACGAACAGGCAGGCCAGACTGAAAATCAGCATTCCCAGGGCAATGGGGCGGGAAAGACGCGCGTAATAGAGGGTGACGCCAACCAGGGTGAGAAAGGCCCAGAAGCCGGCGAAGAAGGGCGCAGGCAGTGCCCACAGGAACCCCACTATGCTGAAGAAGATCACCGGGACACAGATAAAGTGTACTTTCTTGTTCGTTGGGTTCTGGTGGCTCTCGCCGTAGGCGTCCAGCCACTCATCCATGCTGCGGGTAGTCATGATTTACTCCCTCGGTGTGTTTGCCGTTATCAGGAGTATCGCACCCAAAATGCAGCTCGGAAAGTTCGGCTGCGAGCGACGAGAAGCGAGTTGCGAAAGGCCAGGTCGGGCCCGGGGCTTGCTTTTCGCGACTCGAAACTCGTATCGGGAAATGTCTTGCTTACGCGCCAAGCCACCCGGCCACAGCCTGCGGCGTCACCGGCAGGTAGTGGTCGACCAGCAGTGCGGTAAACAGCGCAAACAGATAGGTAATGGAATAGCCAAAGGTTTTCATCGGCAGCTTGGGGTCGGTGGAAAACCGCAGTCGCACCGCGTGGTAGAGAAACACCAGCCCGAGAATCAGGGCGCTGAGCAGGTAGATCAGGCCGCTCATGCCGGTGAGATAGGGCAGCAGGGTGCAGATAAACAGCAGGATGGTGTAGTAGAGCACCGATTCCCGGGTAAAGGGGATGCCGTGGGTCACTGGCAGCATGGGGATATCTGCCTTGGCGTATTCGTCCCGGCGGTGAATGGCCAGGGCCCAGAAGTGCGGTGGCGTCCAGACGAAGATGATCAGCACCAGCAGCCAGGCGTAGGGATGCACTTCCCCGGTGACCGCCACCCAGCCTAGTAGCGGGGGAATCGCCCCGGCAATACCGCCGATAACGATATTCTGTGGGGTGGCACGCTTCAGATAGAGGGTATAGACGAAGGCGTAGCCGACGAAGCCGAACAGGGTTAGCCAGGCGGTGATCGGATTGACCAGAAAATACAGCATGACCATGGATGCGGCCGCCAGCAGCACCGCGAAGGCAATGGCGGCTTTCGGGCTCAGCTTGCCGGCCACCAGCGGGCGTTTTTCGGTGCGTTTCATTATCGCATCGATTTTCTGGTCCATGATCTGGTTGATGGCCGCGGACGACATCATGGCCAGGGTCAGTCCCAGGAAAGCCGGAATGAAGATCTCCATGGGCACCATGCCGGCTGGCTCGGTGGCCAGAAACATGCCGGCCACGGCAGTCACCATCAGCAGCATGACAACCCCGGGCTTGGTCAGGGCCAGATAGTCGCGCCAGGTGGCAGGTTGGCTCATGGTCACGCTCCTTGCGCTTTGGACGATGTTGACGCAGACGGTTTGCGCAGGCCGCATTTCACGTTGATGGCACGGATAAACAGCACCAGGCTGGCAAGCAGCAACACGGCCACGAAGTTATGGGCCACGGCCACATCCAGGGGAACGGCAAACATCACATTACTCAGCCCCAGGCCGATTTGCACCACCAGCAGGCCAAGGATCACCAGGGCAAAATTGCGGAAAAAGACGCTGCGGGCCCGCAGCAAGATTTTACCCACCAGTGCCAGCACCAGCAGGGTCACCAGCAAGGCGCCGAAGCGATGCATCACATGAATCGTGGTGCGGGCGTCGTTATCCAGCACGCCAAATTCGTAGTCCGGTTTGTCATGCTCGTGCCCCCAGAAAATAAAGGCCTCCTCGAAGTCCAGACGGTCCTGCCAGCCTTCTTCGCACACCGGCAGTTCGGTACAGGCGACCGCCGCATAGTTGCTGGCGGTCCAGCCGCCCAGCGCAATCTGCAGGATCACGGCTACCAGGGTGATCGAGGCAAGCGGTTTCAGCATGCGCACGTCGCAATCATTGAGGAAGCTGGGCCACCGGTAAAGCCGCGCCGTCAGCAGTACCAACAACGTGAATGTGGTGAATCCCCCCAGCAAGTGCAGCATCACGATGGTGGGTTGCAGCCCCATGGTGACGGTCCATTTGCCGAGAATCCCCTGGAAGATCACCAGAGCCAGCAGGAACAGGGGCAGTTTGACCGGTTGTTTCTCTTTTTTGCGATTGAGTAATGAGAGTGCGGCGATGATCAGGATCACCAGGCCCAGCTTGGAGGCAAAATAGCGGTGGACCATCTCCGGCACGGTTTTGTGCGCTTCGCGAAGGCTGCCCGGCATGGCGCTGTTGGTCGTGTTGACATGATCGATGGCTTTTCGAACATCCAGGTGTCCATAGCAACCGGGCCAGTCCGGACAACCCAGGCCGGCATCCGACAGGCGTGTCCAGGCTCCAAGGATAATGACGACTGACACCATAAGCACAGCCAGTACGCAAAAACGGCGCAGCCAGATTTGTGAGCGAGTAAGCGCTTGCATAGTTAGCGTTCCGTTAACCGATCAGAGACCCTTTCAGGGTGCGTTTGAGATCGACGCGGATGTTTTCCGCCTCTTCCAGGGTGGCATCCATGTTTTCGTGCGTGGGATAACGCATGAAGATCTGGCCGTCCGGGCTGACCAGGAAAATATCGCCAATCGGTTCACCGGTGGTCGTGTCGTAAACCGGTGCCAGGGCGGTATTCACGGTTTGCGGATCGGCATGAATGGAGACCATGCCGTCCACGTTATTGTTGAGGAAGTCGTTCAGGGCTTCGCTGGGTGGAGCCGTGTGCAGGATCACGCGGCGCACCCTGTCCACATCGGCACCCAGGGTCAGGCGTACCTGGCGAATCTGGTAGTAGAGACCATTCTTGCAGCGAGTGTCACAGTCGCTGCCTGCCACATACAGGATGGTCCACAGGCCGGCCATGTCGTCGCCGTTATAGTTTTCACCCTCTTCATCGACGGCATTCAGGGTGGCCATGTCGATATGGGGAATCAGCAGTTGGCCCTTGTTTTCCCTTGGCAGTTCCCAGGGGTCTATCAGAAAGCGACCCGCCAGAAAAAACAGGATAAAAGGGGCAACGATTGCCACCAGAGTGGCAATGTTCTTGATCCGTGGAGACATTAGGTGTCCTCTCGGGTTCTGCGCCGGTTGCGCACGGCGGCGGCAACATATATCAGCAGTGCGGCCAATGCCAGTGCAAACCACTGCAGCGCATACGCCTTGTGTTTGTCCGGGCCCATGGGGGCGATGTCCTGCCAGGGGCGAGGCAAGGGCGCCTGGCCGCCCAGAGCCAGATCCGGGCGCACCCGGATTTCGAAGGGCGCCAATTCTACCCCAAGTTTTTCGCCAATGGCGTCAAAATCCACTTTCTGTACACGCAAAGGCCACTGATTGTCGGGCAATGGGGCATTCTGCAGGACAAATGTCTCCCGGGAGGGGCGATACACCGTGCCCTCCACCGTAATTGTCCCGCTGATGGCGGCTATCTCCGGCAACTGCTCCCGGCTGGCGCCGCGTGGCAGCCAGCCCCGGTTGATCAGCACCCAATGATTCTCCGGGGTCTGCAGGGGGGTAAGAAGATAGTAACCGGCGATTCCATCGCGGATTCGGTTGTCCAGCAGCACGTTGTGGGTGTTATCCAGTCTGCCGGAGAGCGCGGCTTGTCTGTGGAGGGGGGCAGGATCAGCCAGCAGGGCGGGCAGGCCTGCTGCCGGTTGGCGAGCCTTTTCTTCCTGTGTCGCCAGCCACAGACGTTTTTCCTCGGCCCGTTCCAGCTGCCACCAGCTCAGCCGCAGGCAGATGGCTACCACCGCAAGGGTAGCCAGAAAGGCGATCCAGGACAGAACCGGACGTCGGTTCTCGGTGTTTGACATGATCTTTGCTCTCGCGATTGCAGCATCCATGATGAATGGGCTGCAGCGGATAGTGCGTGCACTGGCAGGTGCGGCCATTACAATGGCGGCACAGTATAGTAAAGCCCGCTTGCCGCCAAGCGCGTGTCAAGACCAAGGGCCATCGAGACGGAGTGTATGTATGTGGTGGGTGAAACTGATAGTCATCGTGCTGTTGATTGCGGCGGTGGTTTCCCTGGGCCGGGCGCTGTTCTCCCTGGTCAAGGATGATGGCAGGTCCGGCAAGACCATGCGTGCCCTGGCCTGGCGGGTAGGGTTTTCGGCGGTGATCTTCCTGTTCATTCTGCTGAGCATGATGATGGGCTGGATTCAGCCTCACGATGTGAATCCCACCAAACGTTACGGTCAGCCCATCGAGCAGAGCGCCCCGGCCCAGTAACGCTCCCTGCCTATATAAGAAGAAGCGGCTTGTAAAAGTCAGGTAAAAACGGGCCGGGTCCCCGAACTTCTCCTGAGTGCCGGCCTCTCACCTGACGAGCCCGCCGAGTGCGGGCACAGTGTGGTGAAGGGCCAGGAAATGGATGGCCAAGGAGCAGGATGCACTTCACCCCATCCCCGAATTGTCTGGAGGCTGCGTTATGGAATGGATAACCCGAGTGATGGTGGTTCTGTTCGTGCGGTTGCTGGCCCGGGCCGAGCAGGTGACGCTCAATACCGGCGACCCGCTGCGCGATTCGGCGAAACCCCGGGTTTGAACCCGATCACATTTTTTTCCGGTGGGTGGAACCTTTTTCCCCGCCGGTGGACCAATCAGGTAAGCAAGATACGTTTTCTCCTCTTGTAACATCAGGCAACCCTCGGGGCGTTCAGTAAGACTGGCGCCCTTCTTTTTTGTCTGATGTCCGGCGAGAAGGGTTACTTCTTGGGTGCCGGCCCCGGCGGCATGGGAAAAGCGGTGATATTGTTGCCGCTGGACTCGATGATCTTGCCGACGCCTTCCTTTTCCACCTCATCGATACGGATCACCGCGTGCAGGGGAATAAAGGAACGCATCACATCGTTGAATTCCCGTTTCAGCTTTTCTTCCCCCGGGTCCACTACCAGGCTGGCCCGCTCTCCGAACAGAAAGTCTTCCACCTCGACAAAGCCGTAAAGGTCGCTTTGGTATATCTGTGAGGCATAGATCTCGTACACATGACCTTGATTGTGGAATATCACCCGATAGATTTGACGTCGTTTTGACATGGATGTGGTACAAGCTGTGTGTGGTAAAGGGGAGCGGAGTCTAGCACGATGAGGGAGGGCTCGTATCTGCCTGAAAGGCTTGATAAACCCTACCTTTCGGCTGGACTTTGGCCATCCGAATGACTAGAGTTGGCGCCCATATATGCAGTGGGGCAATTTGCCGCACCTGTGGCTATCCGGCGAAATTGATCATGCTGATTTCTAGCTGTTTGATTTTATTGGATTTTGCCACCCGTATGATCCCTATTGGTGGCCGCCCCCTTGGTCGCTGAGGTCTGCGGGTCAAGGCGTTGGCTGTGGCTCCACCGCATCATCCTGAAACTTCGCTTTCCAGGTGCCGGTGACGGCAAAGAACAAGCGTGCCCTACGAGGCCATGCTGGGGAAAACAGGGAGCAAACGCATGCAGTCAACTCTGTTCCACCGCGCGGCGGCGGGTCTGACGTCACTGATGATCAGTGGCATGACCTTCGCCAGCGACTGGACCGAACGTTCCGACCTCGACCTGCGACCGGGGGTGACCCAGGTCAGTCAGGATATTCAAGATCTTCACACCACCGTGCTCTGGATTGTGACCGTTATTGGTCTGCTGGTGTTTGGCCTGATCGTGTATTCCATGATCCGCCATCGCCGCGCCAAGAACCCCAATCCGGCCACCTTCCATGAGAATGTCTTTCTGGAAGTCCTCTGGACCGTGATTCCCTTCGTGATTCTGATCGCCATGGCGGTGCCTGCAACCCGGGTTCTGGTGCAGATCGACGACAGCGCAGAATCGGAACTGACGGTGAAGGTGACCGGCTACCGCTGGAAGTGGAGCTACGAGTACCTGACCTACGAAGACGACAACGACATTGGTGTGTCTTTCTTCTCCAACCTGGCGACTCCCCCGGAGCAGTACAACAACCCGGTGCTGTCCGGTGGTCTGTTCCCCTATGGCACCGCCAAAGAGCTGGTCGGCAAGGAAGCTCCCGAGAAAGATCACAACTACCAGCTGGAAGTGGATAACAAGCTGGTCATTCCGTCCGGCCAGAAAGTTCGCTTCCTGGTAACCTCCGACGACGTGATCCACTCTTTCTGGATCCCCGATTTCGGTGGCAAGAAAGACGCTATCCCCGGTTTCGTCAATGAAATGTGGGCCAAGGTTCCGGAAGGCAAGGAAGGCACTTACTACGGTCAGTGCGCCGAGCTTTGCGGCAAGAACCACGCTTTCATGCCGATCGCAGTGGAAGTGGTCAGCCAGGACGAATTCAAGACCTGGATTGCCGAAGAGAAAGAGAAAGCCGCCTCCGGCCCTGACCTGACCCCGTTCAGTGGTCTGGATCAGGCCATGGAAGAAGGCAAGCAGGTCTATGCCAGCGCCTGTGCACTGTGCCACGGCGCCAATGGTGAAGGTGGTATCGGTCTGCCGTTTGCGGGTACCGATTTCTCCACCAAGCCGGAATACCTGAACGAACACATCGATGTGCTGGTTAATGGCCGTGCTGCCATGCCTGCATTCAAGGCTCAGCTGACTCCGCGCCAGATTGCCGCGGTAGTGACCTACGAGCGTAACGCATTCGGCAACGACACCGGCGACCTGATCCAGCCCGCCGACGTTAACGACCACGAATAAGGGAGGGGATAGCAATGTCTACTGCAGCTGCAACCCATGATGATCACCACGATCATCACCACGCCCCGACCGGCCTGAAACGTTGGCTGTTCAGCACCAACCACAAAGATATCGGTACTCTGTACCTGTGGTTCAGCTTCGCCATGTTCCTCGCTGGCGGCTTCATGGCCATGGTGATTCGTGCCGAGCTCCTCGAGCCCGGCATGCAGTTTGTCGATCCGGAATTCTTCAACCAGATGACCACCGTACACGGCCTGGTCATGGTGTTTGGTGCGGTAATGCCCGCCACGGTTGGCCTGGCCAACTGGATGATTCCCTTGATGATTGGTGCGCCGGATATGGCGCTGCCGCGGATGAATAACTGGTCCTTCTGGATTCTGCCTTTCGCCTTCGCGATCCTGATCGGTTCCGTGATCATGAGTGCCTTCGGTGATGGCAATCCCAGTGCGCCGAACTTCGGTTGGACTTTCTATGCTCCGCTGTCCACCAAATATGGCCCGGATTCCACGGACCTGTTCATCCTGTCCGTCCACATGATGGGTATTTCTTCCATCATGGGTGCCATCAACGTGGTCGTTACCGTCTTCAACATGCGTGCCCCCGGCATGACCCTGATGAAGATGCCGCTGTTCGTCTGGACCTGGCTGATCACCGCCTTCCTGCTGATCGCGGTTATCCCGGTACTGGCCGGTGCGGTCACCATGATGCTGACTGACCGTCACTTCGGCACCAGCTTCTTTGATGCCGCCGGTGGTGGTGATCCGGTCCTGTTCCAGCACATCTTCTGGTTCTTCGGGCACCCCGAGGTGTACATCATGATCCTGCCGAGCTTCGGTATCGTGTCAGCGATCATCCCGGCCTTTGCCCGCAAGCCGCTGTTCGGTTATGCCTCCATGGTATATGCGACCGCGTCCATTGCGCTGCTGTCCTTCGTGGTCTGGGCCCACCATATGTTCACCGTGGGCATGCCGCTGGCCGGCACCCTGTTCTTCATGTACATGACCATGCTGATCTCCGTTCCCACCGGTGTGAAGGTGTTCAACTGGGTGGCTACCATGTGGCGCGGCTCCATGAGCTTCGAGCTGCCGATGAAGTGGGCCATCGCCTTTGTGGTGCTGTTTACCTGTGGCGGTCTGTCCGGCCTGATGCTGGCGATCACTCCGGTGGACTTCCAGTACCATGACACCTACTTCGTGGTGGCGCATTTCCACTATGTACTGGTGACCGGTGCCATCTTCTCCATCTTCGCCGCCGCCTACTACTGGCTGCCGAAGTGGTCCGGCGTGATGCCCAACAAGACCCTGGGTGAGCTGCACTTCTGGAACTCCCTGATTTCCGCCAACCTGCTGTTCTTCCCCATGCACTTCGTGGGTCTGGCCGGCATGCCGCGTCGTTACGCTGACTACGCGCTGCAGTTTGCGGACTACAACTTCTGGATTTCCATTGGTGGCTTCTGGTTCGGTCTGTCCCAGCTGCTGTTCCTTGCGGTCGCCGTGCTGTGCGCCATGAAGAAAGGCGAGAAAGCCCCGGCCAAGCCGTGGGATGGGGCCGAGGGTCTGGAATGGGAAGTGCCGTCTCCGGCGCCGTTCCACACCTACGACACCCCGCCGGTGGTCAAGTAAGTCCCGGATAACGGACAGGAGCGGGCACCATGAGTGAAAAACAGCTCAGCGTGGAAGAACGCAACCAGCGTACGCTGAAGAAGCTGTTGATCTGGGCGGTAGCCATGTTCGGCTTCGCCTTTCTCATGGTGCCGTTCTATAACGTTATTTGTGACATCACCGGTCTCAACGGCAAGACATCCAGTACGGCAGCCACCGATGTTCCCGAACAGGTGGTGGCTGACCGTACCGTGACCGTGGAATTCATTACCCAGAAAGGCGATGGTCTCACAGGAGAATTCACCTCCGAGACCAAGCGGGTCAAGGTACATCCGGGGGAAATCACCCTGGTGCATTTTTACGCCAGCAACCCGACATCAAAGGACATGATTACCCAGAGCATCCCTTCCGTGTCACCGGGGGAAGCTGCGCGCTACCTGCACAAGACCCAGTGTTTCTGCTTTGATCAGCAGACCCTGGCGGCTGGAGAGCGCAAGGACATGCCGATGATTTTCTATCTGGACCCGGAAATTCCCGGTCACATTAATCAATTCACTCTGTCCTATACGATCTTCGATGTGACAGAGCGGGTCGCCGGTAAAAATAACAGCGTGGCTGTGAACTGATAACAGCCGGTTGTAGAGGAGATTTTCGAATGGCTACTGAAAAGTATTACGTTCCCGAGAGCAGCCCGTGGCCGCTGACCGCGTCCATCGGCCTGTTCATGACCGCCATTGGCGGTGCCAAGTTCATTCAGCAGAGCACCATGGATACCATGGAGCCGAACTTCTTCGGCAAGCCGCTGTTCTTCATTGGTCTGGCCTGGTTGCTGCTGGTGATTGCCGCCTGGTGGCGCGACACCATCAAGGAATCCGTGGGCGGTCTGCACAGCAACCAGCTGGGCGGGTCCTATCGCCAGGGCATGCTGTGGTTCATCTTTTCCGAGGTGATGTTCTTTGCCGCCTTCTTTGGCGCCATGTTCTACACCCGCTGGTTGATCATTCCGTGGCTGTCCGGTGAAGGCTCCAACGCCATGACCCACGAACTGCTGTGGCCGGGTTTCCAGGCCATGTGGCCGCTGACTGTGACCCCGGACGGTACCACCACCACGCCCATGGGGGCCTGGGGTCTGCCGGCCATCAACACCGCCATCCTGCTGGTTAGCTCCATTACCCTGACCATTGCCCACCACGCTCTGCTGGAAAACCAGCGTGGCAAGCTGATCATCTTCCAGGCCATTACGGTGGTACTGGGTGTCATCTTCCTGGGTCTGCAGGGCCTGGAATATGTGCACGCCTATGACATGGGTCTGACGCTGGATGCAGGCATCTACGGCAGCCTGTTCTTCCTGCTCACCGGCTTCCACGGTGCCCACGTGACCATCGGGACCATCTTCCTGTTTATCACTCTGATCCGTGTGATCAAGGGTCACTTCAGCCCGGATAACTGCTTTGCCTGGGAAGCGGGTGCCTGGTACTGGCACTTTGTGGACGTGGTCTGGCTGTTCCTGTTCGTGACCGTTTACTGGTTGTAAGCAGGCGGCAGCACGCTTCACGCTGCAGGCAACACCAAAAAAGCCGCGCTCCGAGAGGAGCGCGGCTTTTTTTGTTTCGATCTGAATGGTGTGAGCAACGCCCCGGCAAAGGGCTGTTATCGAGGCGCCATTGTGAATGGCGTTGGAAAGAGAGTAGAGATGACCGCGTTGGAGCCTTGCTTGCAAGGCGAAAGGCTATCCTTTTTCACAAAGCCAGCCAGGACTCGCCTTGCAAGCAAGGCTCCAACAGAAAGTGAAGATCAGTCTGAGAGTACGCGGCTCAGCCACTGCCCGATATCGCGGATCTGTTCCAGGCAGACCATGTGCTCCATGGGGTAGGTCAGGTATTCCGGCGCGAAGCCCATAGTGGTCAAGGTGTCTGCGGCGCGACGACCCAGCACTTCCGGGACCATCGGGTCCTGGCTGCCGTGGCAGATCATGACGGGCAGGGACGCATTGGCAGCAGACGGTGTGACCGGCATGGCCATATAGGTGGACAGGGTCAGCAGCCCGGCCAGCTTCTGCGGGTAGCGCAGTGCAGCCTGGTAGGCAACGGCACCGCCCTGGGAGAAACCGGCGATGACGATCCGATGGGCGGGAATGCCGCGCTGGATTTCCCGTTCGATCAGAGCGTCTACGGCATCGGCGGACGCCAACACGCCGGCCTCGTCCACCTTGCGGTCGATATCCATGGCGAGAATGTCGTACCAGGCGGGCATTACCATGCCGCCGTTAACGGTGACGGGAATGTCCGGCGCATGGGGAAAGACAAAGCGTACCGGCAATCCAGCGGGCAACTGCAACTCCGGCACGATGGGCTCGAAATCGTGGCCACTGGCCCCAAGGCCATGCAGCCAGATCACGGTAGCCGTGGCGTCGCCGGCCGGCTCGATTTCCACACACTTCAACAGTTCGCTCATGCTTTGTCCTTGTCTGGTCGGAGGGGAATTTCCCGCCCGGCGAATGAGTGGCATTGTAGGAGCTATGCTTGCATGGCGAACCCGACCGCAGGTCGGTCCGCTAGCCGGTTCGCCATGCAAGCATAGCTCCTACAATAGGCACTTGGTAACGTGGGTGTCGCCGGGGCAGCGCAACAGCCAGTGCTTAAACCCCGCCGGCCACAATTACGCGCACGGCTTCCAGCTGACAGCGGGCTTCGCCGAGTACCTTTTCCAGCGCCTCAGTTTGTGCTTCCAGCGCCTGGATCTCCTCATCGCGCACCGCCGGGTTCTTGGCCTGCAGGGCTTTCAGGCGGGCCAGTTCATGGGCCTGTTCCAGGCGCATTTTTTCCAGGGCATCGTCGATGGTGCTGCGGGCCTCTTCGGCGGCGCGGGCTTCATCGGCCTTGAGCAGTTTGTCCAGCAGCGGTTTCTGGCTGCCGACAATCTTGCGACTCAGTGGCTTGTCCATCTTGTGACATTGCTGGCTCAGGCCCTCGTGGCTGATCGCCTGGCTGATGTTCTTGCCGTTGGCATCCAGCAAGTGGCGAATCACCGTGGTGGGCAGGAAGCGGTCCGCCTGCAGGTATTTGGGGGCCACCGCATCGATGGTGTAGATGGCCTCGATCAGCAGGGTGCCAGCATTGATCTTTGGGTTTTTGAGCAGACTCACGGCAGCCTTGCCACGGTGTTCGGTAAGCAGCATGTCCAGGCTGCCGGTGACCATGGGATGCTCCCAGGTAAGGAACTGCATGTCATCCCGGGCCAGGGCGGTGGCCCGGTTGTCGGTCATGGTTACGCCTTCCTCCGGCAGCCACGGGAAGGCATCGCGCATATGCGGGCCGGGTTTGAGGATCACGGCGGTGTCGGAATGGTCTTCCTGATCCACACCGTAGCGATCGAAGACCCGCTGCATGAAGGGCAGGGGGCTGTCGTTATCGGAGTCGGCGAGGGCCTGTTTCAGTTGTTCGGCCCGATCGTTGTCGAAGGAACTCAGCTCCAGCAACCGGTCGCGGCCGGTTTCCATCAGGGTATGCAGTTCATCGGCAATGGTGCGGGTCTCCGACACCAGGGCATCAATGGCGGTGTATTCCGGGTCGCCACACAGCAGCGGTTCCAGGGCATCGCGGCTACGCAGGTAGATGTCGTGGCCGGCCGGGTTGGTGTGCTCGAAGGCATTCATGCCTTCGTGGTACCAGCGGAACAGCACTTCCTGGGCGTGGGCCTCAAAGTAGGGCACATGGATCTGGATGTCTTCAGTCTGGCCGATACGGTCCAGCCGGCCGATGCGCTGTTCCAGCAGGTCCGGATTCAGCGGCAGGTCCAGCAGCACCAGATGGTGGGCAAACTGGAAGTTCCGGCCTTCGGAGCCGATCTCGGAACAGATCAGCGCCTGGGCGCCATCCACATCATCGGCGAAGAAGGCGGCAGCCCGGTCCCGCTCGATCAGGTCCATGTCCTCATGGAACATGGCCACGTTCATGCCCAGCTTGTAGTTGCAGTGGGCATGCAGATCGGTGGCGGTATGGCGGTTGGCACAGATCACCAGCACCTTGTCTTTGCGGTGTTCCTTGAAGAACTTTTCCAGCCAACTGACCCGAGGGTCCAGGGTGCACCAGCGGTCGTCGTGGAACAGGGTTTCCGGGTGCAGATGGCCTTCCCGTTCCTCGTCGCTGTCGTACTGGTATTCCTCCGGCAGCGGTAACGGAATGCCGTGCACGTGGCGGGTCGGGAAGCCGGCAATGTTATGACGGGTGTTGCGGAACATGACCCGGCCGGGGCCCGAGCGGTCCAGCAGTTCGGCCAGAATTGCCTCACGCTGGTCTTCACTGATGGTCATGTCCGGCAGCAGGCGGGCTGCCTCGGCCTTCAGGTCAGCGGACCAGCTGTCCTCGTCATGGAGCTTGCCGGCCAGGCTGGCGATTTCCTGGTAGTGGGTCTGTTCCTCGCGGAAGGCCTCCAGGCTGGGGTAGCGATCCGGGTCCAGCAGGCGCAGCCGCGCATAGTGGCTTTCCAGGCCGAGTTGTTCCGGGGTGGCGGTGAGCAGTAGCAGGCCACGGGCCTGGCGGGCAATGGTCTCTACCCGCTGGTAATCGTCGCTGGGGGCGTCTGACGCCCATTCCAGGTGGTGGGCTTCGTCCACCACCAGCAGATCCCAGTCGGCAGCCGCCAGCTGGTCGATATCGCACTCGGCGAGAAAATCAGTGCTGCACAGGATCAGCTGTTCACTGAGAAAGGGGTTGTCCCAGGTCTGCTCTGCGGCCTCGTCGGTGTCATCTCCCCCGTCGTTTTCTGCGGCGGCTTTTTCCTCTTCGATAATCTGCGCCAGCATATCCTTGATGCTGGTTTGCGGCTGCAGCGCGTTAAGCCGCTCCGCATCGAAAATGGAAAAGTGCAGATTGAAACGACGCACCATTTCCACAAACCACTGGTGCACCAGCGGTGAAGGCACCACCACCAGTACCCGCTTGGCACGGCCGCTGAGCAATTGCTGATGGAGAATCAGACCGGCTTCGATGGTCTTGCCCAGGCCCACTTCATCGGCGAGCAGTACCCGGGGAGCGAAGCGGTTGGCCACCTGGTCGGCAATGTAGAGCTGGTGGCCGATCAGGTCGATGCGCGGGCCACGTAATCCCTTGATGGTGGACTGCTGTTGCTGGCAGTGAGCGTTCAGCGCATCCACCCGCAGTTCGAACCAGCGATTGGAGGACAACTGGTTGGACAGCAGACGATCCAGGGCGGTAGTCAGGCGCAGTTTGTGGCCCAGATGGGTTTCCGGCACCGGCTGCACGTCTTCTGGCTGGCCCAGTGGGTGAGCCATGTAGACCTTGAGGCCGTTGAGTTCGTTGACCTCGGTCACCACCAGCTCCAGCTCGTCGGCGGTGCGGATGGTATCGCCGGTGCTGAAGATGACCCGCGACAGGGGCGCGTTGTTGATGGCGTAGGTACGCTCCTCTTCTACCGCCGGGTAGCCCACGGTGACCAGTCGGTAATCCAATTCCTTGATGATGCCGAGGCCCAGTTCGGTTTCGGATTCGCTCAGCCAGCGCTGGCCGGGGGTAAAATCAGTCATTATCACTGCCGGTTGATTCTCGGGGGGCGAATTATACGGGTTTGCGCCTGCCCCTTCGATGGGGTTATTGAATCTGCTTGCGAAACCAGCGGCGGGTGGCGTCATCGGCGGGGAAAAAGTGCTCGATACACAGCTCTTCCATCACCACATCCAGAGCGGTGCCGAAACTGGCCAGGGTGGAGAAACTGCGCAGGCGTTGCCCGGCCAGGTGGATATCCAGAGCCAGCATGGGCTCGTTGCGGTCGCTCGGCGGGTCCCGGTGGAGCAGGGTCTCCACATCCGCCAGTGCTCCGAGGCGTTCCAGCAGGCGGGTCAGCGCCGGGGTCGGACGGGCTTGCTGGTCCCGATGCAGGCGCCGTAACAGAACGCTTGCCACTTCCTCCCAGTTGGCCAGGAAAGGCCGGTAACCCTGGGGGTCAAACACTAGCTCCACCACATTGGTGGTCTGCGGGAAGGGGCCACGCTCCTGCATCATCATGGCCATCAGCTGTTGCTGTGCCTGATTGGCCATCAACACATTCCACTGGGCATCCAGCACCACGGCAGGGAAAGGATTGTGATTGACCAGCATGACCTCCAGCGCCTGGCGCACCGGTGCCATGGACTCGCTGTCCAGATCGGTTTCACTGAAGGCCGGGGCATAACCGGCGGACAGCAGCAGCCGATTGGTGTCCCGGCAGCTCAACTCCAGCTCCATGGCCAGACGTTTGAGCATCTGCGAGCTGGCCTGGCTACGGCCGGTCTCGATAAAACTCAGATGTCGACTGGAAACGTCCGCACGCAGAGCCAGATCCAGTTGGCTCAGGCGCCGTGTCTTGCGCAGTTCAGCGAGTATCTGTCCGGTCTGCATGGGCTCTCCTGGAGCGGGGTTGTCCGAGTGCCGGGTAAGCATGAAAGAGCGTGGCAGGCTTCACCATTACCTCTGAGGTAATTGTTCCTCTTCCCTGATCAGGGAAATCTGAATGTACCACTTAATCAAATCGGAGGTGCATCATGCCCTGGACGTCTCTTAAATCTGCTCTGCTGTTCAATGCCCTGTGTTCTACCATTTTGGGAGTGATTCTGCTGTTTTACCCCAGTGCCGTGGCGGCGCTGATGGGTGAGTTCAATCCGCTGATCCTGATGGTACTTGGCGCCGGGCTGCTGCTGTTTGCCGCTGATGTGGCCTGGGTGGCTACCCGCAAGCCGATTTCTCGGCTCCTGGCCAAAATGATCACTACAGCGGATGCTGCCTGGGTGGTGGCCACCCCGGTGGCCATGATCGTGGCCGCTCCCTGGCTGTCCTTTTGGGGCCAGATCCTGCTGCTGGATGTGGCGTTACTGGTGGCGTTTTGTGCGCTATGCCAGCGGCGGGGCCTGCAACGTCAACAACTGGCCTGAGCGAGTGCCGGGGCCTGGCAGGGGCTCCGGTTTCTCTATCAAGGAAATGACATCTCTCGCCATGGGCTGCTGACGCGTTGAACAGGAAATTACGCTATCCTCGGTGGATCGTTATCAAGATGTGCTGTGGTCATGGGCGATATTCTGCCGTTCAAGAAACCGGAAAAGAAAACCCCGCGCAAAGGCATGTGTCAGCATGGCTTTCATAAATGGGTGGTGTGCAAGGACAAGCAGTTCGATGTGAAGCAGGGAAAGCTGGTGACGGTGTATCGCTGCGAGCGCTGCGGCAAACAGAAAGTGAAGGCCCACTAGCTGCGTGTTGAAGAGCCCGTTTCACGCTGAACATGCAACGGGCACTTCGACAGCCTGCAAGGACATTTCATGCTGAAGATGAAAACACAGTGCGAGACCTGCCAGCGTCTCTTGTCGGCCCAGGCAGAAGCCTATATCTGCTCCTACGAATGCACCTACTGCGTGGACTGTTGCACCGTCCATGCCAGCCGTTGCCCCAATTGTCAGGGGGAGCTGGTGCGTCGCCCCCGCCGTCAGGAGGCCAGCAATGAGAGCGGCTGAATCCGTCTCCCTGCCTGCCGGTGCCGGTTATAGGCTTCCCTTGCAGTGGTTTGCCGCCGAGGCTGCTGCTGCCACGGTGGTGGTGATGCCGGCGTTGGGGATGGGGGCACGGTTCTATCAGCCCCTGGCTTTGGCGATGCAGGACAAGGGCATTAATGTGGCTCTGCTGGAACAGCGCGGCCACGGCGACAGTCCATGGCGTGCATCGCGCCGTTGTGACTGGGGGTTTCGAGAGACCCTGATCAATGAAATCCCCGCCGCCCTGGAATGGCTGACGGCCACGGCGCCGCATCAACCGGTTTATCTGATGGGTCATTCCCTGGGCGGGCACTATGCCGCCATGGCGGCGGGGCTCTATCCCCAACAGGTGAATGGGGTGATTCTGGCTGCCTGCGGCAGTCCCTGGCTGGGAGGCTTCAACGGTGACACTGCACGGAAGTTAAAATGGCTCTGCAGACTGATTCCGCCGGCCTGTGCGTTGCTCGGCTATTACCCCGGAAAGCAGTTGGGTTTTGGGGACCGTGAGGCCCGGACGCTGATGACGGACTGGCTGGCCGTGGCAAAAACCAACCGCTATCAGGCCAGTGGTCTGAGCCAGGACCTGGACAGCGGCATCGCCGCCTATACCGGTCCGGTGCTCTGCCTGCGTATGCAGGACGATGTGTTCGCGCCCCGGGGTGCGGTGCATGCGGTCAGTGACAAGTTCATACAGGCCGAAGTAGAGCATCGGGTGTTAAATGCCCAGGTGCTGGGCGACAAGGCGGACCATTTTCGTTGGGCGCGCACGCCTGCGACGGTCTCTGAAACGATCCAGGGCTGGCTGGAACGGGTGCTGTCTCAGTGACAGCACCCGTCACAGGCTTCAATCCAGCACCATGATGGCCTGCCCCGCATTGATCTGCTGACCTTCCTGTCGCGAGAGGGCGACTACCTTGCCGGTTGCCGGGGCGTAGATTTCGATTTCCATTTTCATGGATTCCAGTACGGCTACCACGTCGCCTTCGTTCACGGTGTCCCCTTCGCTCACGTTCAGTTTCCAGATGTTGCCGGCCACCGGGGACTCCACCGGGGTGCCGGCCACCTCTTCGGTGACGTTGTCTGCATCCAGATCCTGTGCGGACTGGAAGTGGATCTGGCCGCTCTCCACCCAGCGTTGCAGTTCTTCATCAAAGGCCCGGTTACGTGCTTCGGTGAATTGGGTAATGTCCTGCTGGTTGTCATCCAGAAAACGCTGATACTCGCTCAACTTGAAGGTGGTTTCTTCCACTTTGATGGGATAGTCCCCTTTGGGGAAATCCCGGCGGATCTGGTTGAGTTCTTCGTGGCTGACTTCATAGAAGCGAATCTGGTCGAAGAAGCGCAGCAGCCAGGGTTTGTCGAAGGCTCCGGTTTTTCGGTAACGGTTCCACATCTGCAGGGTGCGGCCCACGAACTGGTACCCCCCGGGACCTTCCATGCCGTACACGCACAGGTAGGCGCCGCCAATGCCCACGGAGTTTTCCGCGGTCCAGGTGCGGGCCGGATTGTACTTGGTGGTGACAAGACGGTGACGCGGATCGTAGGGCGTGGCCACCGGCGCACCCAGATACACATCGCCCAGCCCCATGACCACATAGCTGGCGCTGAAAAGGATCTCTTTTACCTCATCGATGCTGTCCAGGCCGTTGATGCGGCGAATGAATTCCAGGTTGGAGGGGCACCAGGGGGCATCCTTGCGCACTGACTGCATGTATTTCTCGATGGCCTGGTGGCAGGCCTGGTCATCCCAGCTCAGCGGGATATGCACGATCCGGGAGGGCACCTCCAGATCATCCTGTTGTTGCAGGGCCCGTTCGGCTTCGACCAGTGTTTTCAGCAGGGTGTGACGGGGCAAGCGTTGCGGATCGAAATGCACCTGCAGGGAACGGATGCCCGGGGTCAGCTCAATCACGCCGTCGAGGTTCTGTTCTTCCAGCCACAACATCAACGCGTCAGCCCGGAAGCGCAAACGCAAGTCCAGCACCAGCGGGCCGTATTCCACCAGCAGGTAGCGATCACCGGCGGCGCGGTAGACCACATCCACGCCCACTTCCTGTTCTGACAATGTATCGAGAATCGGCGTGGTGATGGGCGCACTTTCTACCTGTTTGTTCGGCTCACTGAGTGAAGACAGACAGGCGTCCTGTTCAGCCGCCAGGGCGTCCGCATCCGCCAGGCTGATGGCCTGGAAGCGCAGGGTGTCGCCGGCCTTCAGCTGACCCAGCTTCCAGCGGTCGGCCATGACCACCGTGGCGGGGCAGACAAAGCCCCCCAGTGACGGTCCGTCCGGGCCCAGGATCACCGGCATGTCACCGGTGAAATCCACCGTACCCACGGCGTAGGCGTTGTCATGAATATTGGACGGGTGCATGCCTGCTTCACCACCGTCACTGCGGGCCCATTCGGGTTTTGGGCCCACCAGACGAATACCGGTACGGCTGGAGTTGTAGTGCACCTGCCAGTCGGTGGCGAAGAACATGGCCATGTCGTCGTCGGTGAAAAAATCCGGCGCGCCATGGGGGCCGTAGATCACCCGCAGGGTCCACTGTTTGCCCAGCCTGGGTTTGAGACTTTCCGGGATCGTCACCTTGCTGGCGGCGCCGCTATCTTCAGAAAAGTGCAGCACATCGCCGGTGCGCAGTGCACGACCGCCGTGGCCGCCAAACTGGCCCAGGGTAAAGGTGCTGCGTGAGTCCAGGTACGGAGTGCACTGGATGCCACCGGCGATGGACAGATAGGCCCGGGCGCCTTCGCCGCTGACCTTGCCCAGTTTCAGTACCTGGCCAGGTTTTACGGTAATGGCCTGGTAAGTTTTCAGCGACATGCCATCCAGGGTGGCCTGCATGTCCGCACCGGTGAGGGCAATACGGGTGGCCTGATTGAATTTCAGGGTCGGGCCGTTAAGGGTGAATTCCAGTCCGGCGGCATCTTCATCATTGCCCAGCAGACGATTACCGAGACGGAAGCTGAAGCTGTCGAAGGGGCCGGACGGCGGCACGCCCACCGGCCAGTAGCCGCTGCGACCCGGGTAGTCCTGCACCGTGGTCATGGTGCCGCCGGCCAGTACATCCAGGGTAAAGGGGGCGTAGCTGAAAGCATTCAGGTAGCGGGTGGTCATGCGGCCTTCTGCGAACACCGGGTCGGCGAGGATGGCGCGGACATAGTCCCGGTTGGTTTCGATGCCTTCCAGGGTGATGCTGTCCAGCGTGTCGCTGAGTGCGGCCAGGGCGCTGTCACGATCCCCTTCGTGGATGATCACCTTGGCCAGCATGGGATCGAACAGGGGAGAGATGGTGAGGCCGGCTTCCACCCAGTGATCGATACGCAGTGCATTGCCATCCGCCTGCGTAAACTCCACGGCAGTGAGCAGGCCGGCGCTGGGCTGGAAATCCTTGTTGGGATCTTCCGCATACACCCGTGCCTGAATCGAGTGGCCGTCAGGATGAAAGGGGCCGAGGGAATCCAGTGGTGGCAGATCACCGGCGGCCAGCTTGACCATCCATTCCACCAGATCCACGCCGAAGACCTGTTCGGTGACACCGTGTTCCACCTGCAGGCGGGTGTTTACTTCCAGAAAATAAAACGCGTTGGAATCCTGGTCGAGAATGAATTCCACGGTGCCGGCATTGCGGTACTGCACCGCTTCCATCAGGGCCCGGGCGGTGCCCTGCAGTTGGATGCGGACCTCGTTGGGGAGGTTCGGTGCCGGGGTTTCTTCCAGCACTTTCTGATGGCGGCGCTGGGCGGAGCAGTCGCGCTCGCCCAGGGTGATGGCCCGGCCCTTGCCATCGCCGAACACTTGCACTTCGATATGGCGGGCGCGGGCGATGTATTTTTCGATAAAGACGCCGTCATTGGAAAAGTTGTTGGCACTGAGACGGCGCACGCTATCCCAGGCCTTGTCGAGACTGTCGGCGTTTTCGCAGATCTGCATACCGATACCGCCACCGCCGGCGGTGCTTTTCAACATCACCGGATAGCCAATCTCTTCAGCCGCTTTCAGGGCCGCATTCTTGTCGGTAAGCAGATCGGTGCCGGGCAGCAGGGGCACACCGGTTTTTTGTGCCAGTGTCCGGGCGGTGTGCTTGAGGCCAAAGGTATCCATCTGCTCCGGCGTGGGGCCGATAAAGGCAATGCCACGGGCCTCACAACCTTTCACAAAATCCGGGTTTTCACTGAGGAAACCATAGCCGGGGTGGACGGCATCCACGCCGTGCTGTTCCATCAGCGCAAACAGTTTGTCCTGGTTCAGGTAGGTCTCGCGGGCGCTTCCCTCGCCAAGACAGTAAGCCTCATCGGCCTGGCTCACATGCAGGGAATCCCGATCCGCTTCGGCAAAGACGGCAACGGCTTTCACGCCGAGGGTCTTGAGAGTGCGGGTGACACGGGTGGCGATGGCGCCGCGGTTGGCAATCAGAACCTTGTTGAACATGGCATTGTCTCTTCGACAGGCGACGGGTCGTCCCGTCGATTCACACCTTGGCCGCCGAGGTCGTCCCCGGGGAAATTGATCGGTACTCAGTCGTTCCAGATCAGGACTTCAATGGGTGTCGGGTTATAGCCGTTGCAGGGGTTGTTCAGCTGCGGGCAGTTGGAAATCAGGATCACCGTATCCATACGGGCGGTCAGTTCCACATACTTGCCCGGTGCAGAAATGCCGTCTTCAAAGGTGAGTCCTCCGTCGGCAGTCACCGGCACATTCATGAAGAAATTGATGTTGTGGGTGATGTCCTGCTTGGCCAGATGGAATTCCGGGTGTTCGTTCACGGCCAGCATCCAGCTGTCGCGACAGGCATGCATGCAGCGCTTTTCCAGGTCGTAACGGACAGTGTTGCTTTCCGTGGCACAGGCTCCGCCCAGGGTGTCATGACGACCGCAGGTGTCGGCGACAATCTCCAACAGCGGATTCATGCGGTTGCTCATTAGTGTAGTGCCGGCGGTGAGGTACACATTGCCCTGTTCACGGATGGTGTCCATGGCGCTGTACCGCTCGGCGGGATCCTCGGCGCTGTAGAACAGGGTGTCGGCGGCCTGGTTACCTTCCAGGTCCAGCAGACGCACGGTCTGATCCTTCTTGATGGTGCGGATAAAATAATCACCGGCAGCCACCACTTCACGGAAGCAGGCCTGTTCCGGTTGTCGTGTGCTTTCCTTGATCATGGTCAGATCCTTATAAACCCAGATGATAGAGGCGGTTGTTTTCAAAGGCGCGACCGTTTTCCGGACGGAAGTTCTTGCAATAGTCATCGTCAGCAACCGGATCGGCTTTCCGCATCTCAATCTGTACCGGTTTCATCGGGTATTCCTCTGACGGATTCAGCGGATGTGGACAGGTGTGGAGAATCACCAGGGTGTCCATCTCAAAGCGAAGAGTGATGCTGGCGCCGGGCGTTGCCGCAGATGCATCGAACACCAGGTTGCCGTCGTCATCGGTGGTCACTCTGGAGAACAGGTTCAGGTTGGCGGCCATGTCCCGTTCGGTGAGGCCGTATTTGGCCAGCTCGGTAAGAAAGCTGTGCTCGCCGCTCAGCGTCCACTGGTTGTGGCAATCCTGGTAGGAACGCACCGAATATTTTTCCTTCAGGGTTTTCTCGCTGAGGGTGCCGCATACGGTGTCATGCCAACCAAAATCGTCTTCCACGATAGAGGCGAACACCCGGCCCATGTCCGAGTACAGGCAGTTGCCTTTGCTCAGCTTGAAGGTGTGCTGGCCCTTGAGACTGTCCGGGGCGTTATAGCGTTCCAGCAGCATTTCCGGGTTGTACATCAGCACCGACAGGTTGGCGCCGCCTTCCTGGTCGGTAAAGCGCAGCTGCATGCCGCGTCGTACCCGCAGCGACCAGTGGGCGCTGCCAGGCAGGAGGGTGGTGTAAAGGCTTTCGTTCATGGCCAAGTCCTAGTTGTCACAGGATGTTGTTAAGAGCGCGGCTGGTCTCGCCCACGTTCTGGTTGATATTGCTCAGGGTGCCGCTGGCGCAGTCCCCTACCGGCAGGTCATAGGTAACCTTGGCGCCATAGGCATTCGGTGCCTGCGGGTCCAGCCGGGGCTTGTCAAACACCCACAGGCGAGTGCCAAGGTAGAACCCCTCGGTGATATCGTGGGTGATCATGAATACGGTCAGGTTCTGCTCTTTCCACAGGCTCAGCACCAGTTTGTGCATGTCCGCCCGAATACCCGGATCCAGGGCACCGAAGGGTTCATCCAGTAGAAGGATACGGGGACGTTTGATCAGTGCCTGGGCCAGCGCCAGGCGTTGCTGCATGCCGCCGGACAATTCATGGGGATACTTATCGGCAGCGTGATCCAGCCCCACGGATTCCAGCATTTGCAGTGCGGCCTGGCGGAGCTGTTTGCGTTTCTTGCCCATGCTGATGCCCAGCCAGCGGCTGGCTTGCAGTTCGCCACCCAGCATCACGTTTTCCAGTGCGGTCAGGTGGTTGAGCACCGAGTAGCGCTGAAACACGATGCCGCGGCTTTCATCCGGCTCGCTGGGCAGGGGCTTTCCATCCAGCAACAGCTCACCGCGGCTGGGCGACTCGGTGCCCAGCAGCATTTTCAGGAAGGTGGTCTTGCCGCACCCGGAGGCGCCGACAACGGTGACGAATTCGCCTTCCCGCACAGTGGCATTGAGCCGTTCCAGCACCACCTGATCGCCATACTCCTTCCACAGGTTTTTCATTTCGATAATGGCCATGGTCAGTGTCCTTGCTGATGGAACCAGGGGTAGCGCCATTGCGAATAGCGACGCAGCAGGAAGTCGATGGCAAACGCCAGCAGGGTGATCCACACCACATAGGGCAGAATCACATCCATGGCCAGATAGCGCCGCACCAGGAAGATGCGATAACCCAGCCCTTCGGTGGCGGCGATAGCCTCGGCGGCGATCAGGAACAGCCAGGCCGGGCCCAGCGACAGCCGTACGGCACCGATCAACCGTGGCATCAGCTGGGGCCAGACCAGCCGGGTGATGATCTGCCAGGTATTGGCGCCCAGGGTTTGTAACTTGATGATCTGCTCGTTGGGGATTTCCAGGGCACGCTGTTGCAGATCACGAATCAGAAACGGGGTAATACCGATGATGATGAGCATCACCTTGGCCAATTCCCCCAGGCCAAAAATAATGAACAGCACCGGCAGGATCGCCATGGGTGGCACCAATGACAAACCGGTAACCAGGGGGGACAGAGTGGAGCGGATATAGGGAATGGTGCCATTGCCGATCCCCACCACCAGGGCAATCAGGGCACTGATGGCCACGCCGATGCCCAGCCGTTGCAGGCTTGCCAGGGTGTCGTTAAGCAACAGATAGTCGCCGCTGCGTTTGCTGGGTTCGAATGCCATGCGCTGGATGGCATCCACAAAACTGCCCAGCGCCGGCAGCAATTTGTCGTTGGGGTTTGCCGTCAGACGCGCATCGGAGGCCACCATATAGACAATCAGCAACAGCACGAAAGGCAGCAGACCCAATGCCCAGGTGCCCACGCGTCCCGGTTGACGGTTGATCAGTTTTTTCATGGCAATTCCCGGTAATGGTTGAAGCGTCAGACGCCTTGATCCGGCGTCTGACGGTTTTTCTCTACAGCGTTCCTTCCGCTGCCATTGCCATGTAATCCGGGATAAAGCGCAGCTTCACATTGCTGTCGCTGCCGTAGATGCCTGCGGGCGTTTCAATGCCCACAAAGCCGGCGTCAGGGGCGCCTTCGCCCAGTAGCCCATGCTGGAAGGAAAATTCCGCCACTTTCTGCATGGTGTCTTTCAGCTCCGGGCTGTTGACGAAGGCCACGGCCTCGGCGGGCTGATAGAACATGCGGGTGGATTCCAGTTGCGCTTCATAGCCGGCCAGGTCAGTGCCGGAGGCGTTGGCCATGAAGGTCCGGGCGGCCTTGCCGGCCTCATCATCGGCGGACATGGTGGCCATGATTTCGTACCAGGCGCCGGTGAGTGCCTTGCCGAATTCCGGGTTGGCTTTCAGGGTGTCGGTGTTGACCACCATCAGGTCGATGATTTCACCGGGGATCTGCGCCGAGTCGAACACCTTGTGGCTGTCCGGCATGGCGGTGATTTCGCTGAGCAACGGGTTCCAGGTGGCCACGGCAGTGACACCTTTGGTGGTGAAGGCGGAAACCAGATCCGCATCCGAGGTATTCACCACGGTCAGGTCGCGCTCAGTCAGCCCCACGGTTTCCAGTGCCCGCGCCAGCAGGTAGTGGGAAACGGACAGTTCCACCAGGTTTACCTGCTGCCCCTTGATGTCGGCCAGCTTGTCGGTGCCTTTAAGGACCACGCCGTCGTTACCGTTGGAGAAGTCACCCACGATCAGGGCGGTGGAATCCACGCCGCCGGCGGCGGGAATGGTCAGCGCGTCCATGTTGGTCATGGCGCAGCCGTCATAGGCGCCGGCGGTGTACTGGTTGATGGATTCCACATAGTCATTGATCTGCACCACGTCGATCTCGATGTCGTACTTGTCGGCCCATTTGTCGACGATCTTCTGTTGGGCGCCATAATCCCAGGGCATCCAGCCCACATAGATGGACCAGCAGATGCTGAAGGAGTCTTTGGCCAGTGCGGTCACCGGCATGAGGGAAGTGAACAGGGCAATTGCTGCAACGGCAGCGGTCTTGCGTACGGAAAGGGTCATCTCGGACCTCCTTGGCTACGGACGATGAGGAATCCAATGACAACGTGGTCATCGTGTCCTCCCGGGCTTTTGTCCCGCCGTGTAACCTTCAGCCGTGAATCATGCCAACGACTGCAAGAAGGTCGACTGCTCTCGGACCAGGCATCGGCTGCGCGCTGTCTGTCGGCGCAGGCGACCGGAACCCTAGCGGTCTATTGGTTCAAATTGTGTTGAGTTGGAAGCCTCTGAATGACTGGGCATGCAAGGAGTCATTGAGAAGCTTCCTAATGGCAACGTGGCCATTCGATTCCTCTCTTTGAAACGAAGCAAAGGGGATGCCAAGTGGCGATAGTAAGAAAAATCAGTAGGTTGGCGCAGAGGGAAAACGAATCGGGAAGAAAGGTGGGCAGTGACGGGGCATTGCCAGCAGCAATGCCCCCAACTGGTGCGGTTATTCCGCGTGCGGTTGATGTTCGATGAAATCCACCAGCGCCTGCCAGCTCACCTGGTCCGCATGGGCATCGTAGCCCACCGGCATGTCAAAGCGTTCCGCCACCGCATCCGCCTTCGGATTGGTGAAACTGTGTTTGACGCCGGGGAAGCTGAGCAGCTGGAAATCGGCACCGGCCTCGGTCATTTCCTTGACGAAGCCGGTGACCTGTTCGGCAGGAACCATCGGGTCGGCCTGGCCGGTCGCCGCCAGAATACGCGCCTTGATGTCACCTGACTGGGCGGGTGTGTCGGTACCCAGGGTGCCATGGAAGCTGGCTACACCGGCCAGATCGGTCCCCATGCGGGCCTGGTTCAGGACCACGCCACCGCCGAAGCAATAGCCGATGGCGAACAGGCGACCGGCTTCTACCTGTTGCTGTTTCAGCATCATCCTGCGGGCGGCTTCGAAACGGGCATTCATCTTCTCCGGCTCGGCCATGGCAGATTTCATGAAGGCTTCCGCATCCTTCGGGTGAGTGGCGACCTTGCCGGTGCCATACATGTCCACCGCCAGGGCAGTATAACCGGCCCGGGCCAGCATACGGGCACGGTCGCGGGCATAGTCATTCAGTCCCCACCATTCGTGGATCACGATCACCCCCGGGCCGGGTTTTTTCTGTTTGTCATTCAGGTACATGATGCCGGTGCCGAGATCGTCGGGCAGGGTGACACGGGTTTCAATGATGTCGCTGAATACGGTTTGACTCATCATAAACAGGGATACCATCAGCAGCAGTCGTTTCATTGCAGGTCCATCGTGGTAGTGGGTTGGGGCGCCTCTCGATCACCGATTGCGAAGGCGGGCTTGCAGGATATTCGGAGACTTCCTAGTCGTGCCATACCCAGCGTAGCGGTTCACCGAAATCGTCGTAGATCAGCTTGCGGCTGGGGCGTGGGGTCAGCCGTTGGCGGCGAGGTTTGTGCTTGCGCGCATCAATAGCCGCGGCCACCTGGCTCAGGTCCGTGCGTTCGGGCTGTCGTGGGCCGTTGAACAGGACAGTCTGGTGTCCCTTGCCGTGGACAGGATCCGTGCCACTCACGCCACGGGGGATCTCCTTGATCTTTCCGCCCTTGGACAGATAGCGCTCCATGTCGCGCTCAAGCTGGTGGCGTTGCTGTTCTTTGCTGCTGCGAACCTTCACAGGACTCACCGCCGGATAATAATGGGTGACCATTCACAATATCAGCCTCTGGGGGAGGCATCTACCTCCTGACCGGGCTCACTGTGCCAGCGCATCGCGGATGGCCGCTTCCAGCTCTCCCCCTCGCGGCTCGGCGGAGGCCGGGAAATGGCGGATATCCTTACCGTCCGCGGAGATCAGGTACTTGTTGAAGTTCCAGCCCGGTGCCTGGGTGGCGGCGCCCAGGGCCTGGAATACCGGGTTGGCGCTGTCGCCTTTCACCGCGCTGGTGGCTGCCATGGGGAAGGTGACGCCGTAATTCACATAGCAGACTTCCGCTGTATCGGACTCGCTGTCCAATTCCTGACGAAAATCATCCGACGGGAAACCCAGGACGATCAGCCCCTGTTCCCGGTAAGTCTGGTACAGCGCCTCAAGATCCTTGAACTGGGGGGTGTAACCGCACTGGCTGGCGGTGTTGACCACCAGTGTCAGCTTGTTGCGGGTCAGCGCGCACAAATCCAGTGTCTGCTGGGAGTGCAGCTTTCTGACGGTGGTGTCCAGGGCGTCGGCACACTCATCCGCCGCTTGCGCCGCAGGGGTCAGTAACAAGACAAAAAGAAAGCCCAGGTAACGCACCATGATGATCACTCCATGAAATTGCCTGCACAGGATTCATGAAAGCTGATCAAGATGGCGCGAAGAGAGTCAGATTATCGGGCAACCAGTGCCGGAGTCTCGAAATGCACCTGTTTCAGGCCATGGCGCATAAAGGTACGGATATTGGCGTGGTCGCTGCCTTCCGGGTTCCCCAGCACATCGTGGCGGAAGAAATGCCCGAAGCAGGCGAGCGTCTGCTCATCGGACAGGTTATTGAGCTTGGCGAACGCGAAAATCTTGCAGGATCCCTCATTGGTGCCGGCTTCATTCACCACCTGGTCGTCACCACTGCCATTGGTAAAGCGGGCAGGGGTGTAGTCATAGTGCTCGGCGATGACCTCTTGAACCTGCTCGAAGGCAACGGCATCGGGAACCAGTTTCAGAGCAAACAGCAGGGTTTGAAGGGAATTGCTCATGGGGAGTCCTGTTCCTGTCAGAGAAAGGCGCAAAGGGTAGCGGCATCAACGGAACAGGGGAAGGGGGGAGACATGGTTACCCGTTGGAGCCTTGTTCACAAAGCGAAGAGGTTCCCAAACCACTTTGGGTATTCGCCTTGCCAGCAAGGCTCCAACGGTGGGTGCTGCCCGTTCTTCTTTCGGAGAGCCCGTTACTGTAGCGCCGGGTCTTTCGGCATCACCATGCCCGTGCCCTGCAGCGGGTCACAGTTCTTCAGCACCACCTTGCCTTCGAGCATGTTGCCCCGGGAATATTCCTGGAAGATGCACTCGTTGGTTTCCGGGTTGTAATTCTGGATCCACAGGTTGTCGCCTTTCCAGGTGGCACCGATGTGGTACTGCTCTTCGGGGACCTTGATGTTCATGGTGCCGCCAAAGCGTTTCACAAAAATCTGTTCCAGCCAGAAGTAGTAGGCCAGGGTTGCCACCAACCAGATTACGGCGGCAATAATCAGTGCGGGTTTCCATTTGCCCAGGCGAACGCCGATGCCGAACAGGGCACCGATGACAAGTACTGCAACGAGAAACCAGTAAAGGTAGGTAATCATGTTTTCTTCCTTGTTGTCTGAATCGTCTCTGGCATCATAGCAGCCAGTAAAAAGCGGGATGTAAAAACCATGCAAGAGTGGTGGGTGTATATGCTGCGCTGTGCGGACCGGACGCTCTATACCGGTATCAGCACCGAGCCGGCTCGACGCCTTTACGAGCACAACCACAGCCCGAAAGGTGCACGTTACACCCGTGCCCGCCGGCCGGTACAGCCGGTGCTGCTGGTGCCTGCGGGAGACCGGGCGTCGGCCTCGCGGCTGGAAGCTCGGCTCAAGCGGTTGACCCGTAGCGAAAAACAGCAGTTACTGGCGAACCTGCGCGATGACAAGCGCAAGGAACCGCTGTCATTCTGGATTGAAGGAGCAGAGAACCATGACACTTTGGCGTAGCCTTTTTCTGGTCATGCTGGCCGGCTGGCTCAGCGGCTGTGGCATCAACAACATTCCCACCTATGACGAACAGGTAAAGGCCGCCTGGTCGCAGGTGGAAAACCAGTATCAGCGCCGGGCCGACCTGATCCCGAATCTGGTCAATACCGTGAAGGGCTACGCCAGTCACGAGAGAGAGGTGCTGGTGGACGTGACCGAGGCGAGGGCCAAGGTGGGCTCCATCCAGGTGGATGGCAACATACTCAATAACCCGGAAAAACTGAAACAGTTCGAGCAGGCCCAGCGTCAGCTCGGCTCCGCCCTGCAACGGTTGATGGTGGTGGCGGAACGCTACCCGGACCTGAAGGCCAATCAGAACTTCCTGGCCCTGCAGTCGCAACTGGAAGGTACAGAAAATCGCATCAGCGTGGCGCGCCGTGATTACATCGCCGCCGTGCAGCAGTACAACACCGAAATCCGGACTTTCCCGGGGCGGCTGTGGCACAGCTTCCTGTACAGCGACATGGAAATCCGTGAAACCTACGAAGCCACCGCCCAAGAGGCGGATCAGGCGCCGGCCGTCAGCTTCGAATGATGCGCTTATTCACGCTGCTGATCCTGTTGTTGGCGTCGCCCTTGTGGGCGGCGCCGGAATTTCCCGAACTCACCGGCCGGGTGGTGGACAACGCCAACCTGATGACCGCCGCCCAGCGTCAGAGCCTGAGCCAGGCACTGGCCTCGGAGGAACAGAACACCTCCAACCAGGTGGTTGTGGTCACCCTGGCAGATCTGCAGGGCTATGAGATCGCTGATTACGGTTACCAGCTGGGTCGTCACTGGGGCATCGGTAGCAAGGAATCCGATAACGGGGTCCTGCTGATCGTCGCCCCCAATGATCGCAAGGTGCGTATCGAAGTGGGTTACGGCCTGGAGGGGGTGCTTACCGATGCCCTCTCCAGCGTCATCATCCAGCAGGAAATCCTGCCCGCCTTCCGCCAGGGCCAGTTCTACGGTGGCATCCAGGCCGGTGTCACCGCTATACAGGCAGCCATCAAGGGCGAATATCAAGGCGAGCGCCAACCCCGTGATAAACCCAGTGGGCTCAAGGCTCTGCTGATACTGATCGGCATGGTCGTGGTCACCTTCCTGCTGTCCTTTGGTGGCGGCGGGGGCCGGGGTGGCCGACGTGGCGGCATGTTTATGCCGGTGCCCATGGGCGGCTTTGGCGGCGGTGGTGGTTTCGGTGGCGGCGGCTTCGGCGGCGGCGGTGGTGGATTCGGAGGCGGTGGCGCTTCCGGTGGTTGGTAACGGGGAGATTGAGAATGTTGCTGGATAAGAATGCACAGGATGCCCTGGCCCAGGCCATCAACGCCCAGGAAAAACGCACGGATGCCGAGTTGGTCACCGTGCTGGCTCGCCAGGCGGATGACTATCGTTATGTGACCCTGCTGTGGGCCGCGCTGCTGTCCCTGCTGGTGCCGGTGGCGCTGTTATTCCTGCCGGTCTGGCTGACGCCCTTTGAAGCCTTGCTGCTGCAATGGGGCGTCCTGCTGGTGCTGGCGGTACTGTTCCGCCTCAAGCCGGTGCAGTTCCGGGTCGTGCCCCGTCGCCTGCAACGGATGCGTGCCGCCGGCCTGGCCCGGCAGGCGTTTCTGGAGCAGGGCCTGCATCGCACCCGTGGCGGCACCGGCCTGCTGATTTTCGTCAGCGAAGCGGAGCACTACGTGGAAATCCTGGCGGATCAGGGCATTGCTCGCCATGTGGACGACAGCGAGTGGCAGACCATTGTGGATGCCTTCATCGCCCGGGTGAAAGCCGGCCGGGTGGCGGAAGGCTTCCAGGAATGCGTGGCCGCCTGCGGTGACAAACTGGCCACCCACGTGCCCGCCACGGAGTCCAAAAACGAGCTGCCCAACCACTTGATCGTGCTCTGACCGATGAATGGTTAACTGCTTAATTTTATTGAGAAAAAGCCTGCCCTGTGCAGGCTTTTTTACTGTTAAATCAGGCAGTTGACGCACTTCGCATTTTCTTGAATATGAGCAAACAGGGTTATTGCACCCTGTAACGGCTTCCGGTAACAAGGTAAAGCAAACGTAAAATGCACGAATAAAAAATACCGATACACCCCGAGAAAAGGGTGGACGGTCGTCACCTCAAAGCAGGGTCGCCATGGGCCTTGATGTAGCTGCTTTGACACAGCGAGGAGAGAGACGATGAGACTGTTTCGCGAAAAGAGCGCTGCTGCCATCCCCCCGGTGTTGATCACCGAATCCAACGACGTGGAGCGCCTCAAAGCCATTGCCCGCAATACCGCCGCCTTCGATCTGGGTGTCCAGAAGGTGGAATGGGAAAACGACCTCCCCGATGATCACGGCTGCATGCGCCTGAAACTCAGCGGCGACTATTACTTCGTGATCCGTCCCTGAGAGTGCGGGGCGTCTTGCAATATACCGTGATGTGGGTAGCCGGCGTGGAGTCAACCGTTACAGGCGAAGAACGCGACGCCTGAGACGGCGCTCACCACTCTGGTATCCTTCCTGCCTCGTGATAAAGTCGTACCTGAATCAACAATGATCGCAGGGAGCGACACATGAAAACCCCTTTGCTTGCTACCACCGCCATCCTCGGCGCTATCACTCTTTCCACCCCGGTCTTTGCCTCTCACAGTGTCTATGGCGTGCTCAAAGGCGGCTGGACCGATCTGGATGACCGGGATATCCCCTCCGAAGTGGACACCACGGACACCACCGTCTCGCTGCTGGGTGGCGTCAGCTTTCCCCTGGCCCGCGATAGCTTCTCCGTTGGCGTAGAAGGCGGCGCGGTGTGGCTAGGTGACTACGGCGACGGCAATGAAGTCGATATTTCCGGCATCGAAGCCGCCGCCATCGGCAAGGCCCGCATCGCCACCGGCACCGATCTGTTCCTGCGCGCCGGCGCCCTGCGCTGGGACGCGGAATTCGACCACGGCAGCGACGAAGACGGCACCGACGGTTTCTGGGGTGTCGGCTTCAGCTATGGCCTCGATAACCTGAAATTCCGCGGCAGCGTGGACCGCTATTCACTGGATGACGCGGATGTGGAGGCGTATACGCTGGGGCTGGAGTATCGGTTTAACTGATTGGCCGGGATAAACCGAGCTTAATAAAATTATTGAGATTCAAATGGTGTGTATTTCTTCATTCCTGATGGGGAAGACAGGCTCTACTGGGGACGGTTTAAGGGAAAATATCGGTGGCAACACTCTTGAATGCATTGCTACAGCCGGAAGTTGTTGCCGGTGTGGTAGTAACTATCGCACTTGTTTTTATTGAGCCAGTAATTCGTAATGTTAGGGAGTTTCTGTGGGCGGTTTTAAGGACATCACCCAGCTTTGTTCGGAGTCAACTTAGAGCCAGTAAGTGCCGGCACCTAAGAAGGATTCGGAGGCTCCGGTGGAATAGCGATGATCTGTTATTCAAAGTAATCCGTGTGCACACGTATTTTGTCCTTTTCATTTTTTCCATCGGCTTCTACATCGTTTTAATGAGTATTGGCCCTCTGAAGGGGCTGAGTGAGTTGCCTCTGTCAGTCCAGTACCTCATTACCGCACCAATTTACATATTCGAAGTCGTTTGGTTGTTGCTGCATTACCACGTACGAGAGCTTATGGCGTCGCGGGCTAAGTTAGGGGGCAGGCTTAGGTAGGCTTGAAGCATGGATATTGTGTAAGATGGCCCATATGGAATTACTCATATATGAGTAAATTGACGCCTTTATGTTGATAATTACTCATATATAAGTAATTATCTGTCCATGGAAACTATTCCCCAGATAGGCCAAAACCTCCGCCTGGCGCGCCGCAAGTCATACCCCGATGACACCCTGGAGGACTTTGCCCTGCGCATTGGTGTGAGCAGGGCCACGCTGCAGCGGATGGAGAAGGGGGATCTCAGCGTGTCTTTGGGCAAATACGTCCAGGCGGCAGCGCTGCTGGGCCTGGATGCGCCTTTCCATACCTTGCTGAAGCCAAAGCAGAGTTTGTTCGATGATTAGGCAGCGCTATGACCTGTACCTGAATACCCGGCAGACCGGCATCGTCCATGCCGCTGACGTGGTGCTGGTGGAGGAATCCGGTTTCCTGACCCGGGTGGGCTTTCGATATCGGCCGGACTATCTGGGCGAGCCCTCGGCGTTCCCCATCGACCCGGTTCAACTTCCCCTGCAAAGCGCCCCCGTTGAATTCGAATGTCACAGGGGGGCAAGCCCTGCCTTTCTGGACGACTACCTGCCGGATAACTGGGGTCGCAAGATTCTGGTGCAGCTGGCGCTTTTCAGGGACAGGGAAAAACTCAATGCCTACAGCGTCATCGATACGCTGGCGATGCTGGGCAGCAGCCGCATTGGCGCCATATCACTGGTCAGACAGGGTGAGGCGCCGCACTTTGATTCGGGCTATGCCAGTGACCAACTGGGCGCTGCGGAGCAGGCGGCTCAGCAGATCGATCAGATAGACCTGGGTGGTGTTGATCTTGATGAAATGAGCCTGCTTTACTTGGCCAATGCAGGAACCGGCGTGGGCGGCGCCCGCCCGAAAGCCCTGTTGTTTGATGACAGTGGGCAGTACCTGGCCAAATTCAATCGCGTCACCCATGACAGCTATAACAATGCCCGGGTAGAGCTGGCTTGCTTGAAGATGGCCCGTGCGGCGGGCATCCGGATGCATGACGGCAAGATCATTGAAGGGATCAACGGCCGTGAAGTGTTGTTGCTGGACCGTTTTGATATTGATGGCCCGGCGAGAAAGCACCTTATCACCGTCAATGGGCTTCTCAAGGAACCTGCCTCCCAGATGGACCTGGGCCAAGCCTTCCGTTACGACCATGTCAGCGACCTGATCAAGAAATATTCCTGTCAGGTAGAAGAGGACTTGATACAGCTACTCAAACTCATGCTCTTCAATCGCGCCATCAACAATACCGATGATCACGAGCGCAACTTCAGCCTGATGCACAGCGAGCAAGGCTATCACCTGGCACCGGCCTATGATCTGGTGCCGAGCCTGACCACCAACATGCACCATGCCGCCAGCTACCAGTATCAGGCTTACCCGCCAACACCTACCGAGGCGCTAAACGAGGGGAGAATTTTTAAATTACCCCGTGGCAAGGTGGAGAAGGCAGCGCGGGAGGTGATTGGTGCAGTTGAGCTGTGGGTGGAGTTTGCCGCAGATGTTGGGGTTGCTGATGAGGATATTGAGAAGGTATCCCGAGTGATCAAGGTCTAGGCTTGGGAAGTAGATGATTAATGGGTGCGACTTGCCGTTGATGACCGTTGTGCCATAAACCAGTATCCGAGATGTTAAATACAACTCTATAGGCGTTGCATGTCTCTAGTTATAGACACCACAGACTATGTTGGAAAATATCAAGAAGCGCATCTCAAAGACGTAACGTCTTCTCGAACATCGCGACTCAGATTCATTCTTTTCTTTATATCTGGGGTTATTGTAATTTCGAATAGCTTCAAGATTTACCCGGATTCACTCCCTCTTCTCAATATGCCCATGGAACCTGAGCAAGATTTTATATTTATTGGGGTCCTGGGGCTTTGTAACGTATATACGCTATTTTCTTACTGTATTTCGTATTTCAATGATTATCTTCGATGGAGGCTCTCTAAGTCGGTTGCTAGATATGAAATCTCAAGATCTGAATTGACTCGGCTCTCTAGTAAGTGTGATTCCCTGATAAGCACCTTTTCTCGTGATATGGATTCTTATGGTGTCCATGACCATGAATTGGTGGAAGTAGAGCGCTGGAAAAACGCAATACTCTCTGAAAAGCCCCAGCGTGCCTTCATCACTATCCAAGGAAAATTTCTCGGCTTTGTTCATTTAATTCGATTTACCGTGCTTGAACTCATTGCCCCTGTGATTGTTGCTCTTCTGGCAGTGTTCTCAAGCATAGATGAGTCGGTAGGTGTTTTAGCGGGAGTTCTAGCTTTCTGATTCTCAGATAAATGTGGTCACTATATGGCGATCAGTAGGCAACCACAAAAAAAGGGTTAGAGATGGCTCTCTAACCCTTTTTTCTTTATCTGGTAGCAAGGGGCGGACTTGAACCGCCGACCCCAGCATTATGAGTGCTGTGCTCTAACCAGCTGAGCTACCTTGCCATTTGAGGCCGCGAATTTTCCGCGAGGGAGGGGTGGGTGTCAAGCGCTGGGTGCCTGTGTGGACAATGTTTGATCAGTTGTTGGCAGGGGGAGGGAATTTCTGCCATAGTTGCAGGTCAAATGAAAATGATTCTTAATTGTAAGCCATTAATACTTGACCAAAACGCTCAGGATTACTACGCTTCACGTCAAATACACGCAATAAGGGTGTGGATATGCGCTTGACTACAAAAGGTCGCTACGCGGTGACGGCGATGCTGGATCTGGCATTGCATGCGGCCACGGGCCCGGTATCGCTGGCGGATATTTCCGATCGCCAGGGCATATCCATTTCCTATCTGGAGCAGTTGTTCGCCAAGTTGCGTCGTAGTGGCCTGGTGAACAGCGTGCGTGGGCCGGGCGGGGGCTATCAGCTCAGCCGGCCCAGCGAGGATATTGATGTGGCTGCAGTGATTGCGGCGGTGGATGAATCCGTGGATGCCACTCGCTGTGGCGGTCACGGGGATTGCCAGGAGGGCGACACCTGCCTGACCCATCACCTGTGGTGCGATCTTTCCGACCAGATTCAGGCGTTCCTCAGTGGCATTTCCCTGGGGGAGCTGGTAGCTCGCCAGGAAGTGAAGCAGGTGGCCCAGCGTCAGGACCGTCAGCACCAGCGCCTGCCCGTCAGTAGCCTGTAAGCGATTTCTACACCCTCACCGTTATCCCGTGGTGACGGCGGGTCTTTGCCCGGCCGCCACGCTGACGGTGTGGATTCAGGTATAATTTCGTCTCCGTTGCTTCGCCAACTCCCAATCGTTACAAGCCAAGTCGCCATGAGCCAAGCTGTCTATCTCGACTATGCGGCAACGACCCCGGTAGACCCGGCGGTGGTTGATGTGATGGTCCGTCATCTCGGTCCTGAAGGGACCTTTGCCAACCCGGCCTCCCGCAGCCACTTGTATGGCTGGCTGGCGGAGGAAGCGGTGGAATCTGCCCGCCGTCAGGTGGCGGACCTGCTGCAGGCGGACCCGCGGGAGATCGTCTGGACCAGCGGTGCCACCGAGGCCAACAATCTGGCCATCAAGGGCGTGATCGAAGCCCGAGGGGGTGGCCATGTGATTACCAGTGCCACGGAACACAAGGCGGTGCTGGATGCCTGTGGCTGGCTGGAAAAGCAGGGCCACCCGGTGACCTACCTGAAACCGGCTGCGGATGGTCGTATTGATCCGCAGAGTGTGGCCGAGGCGTTCCGTGAGGACACCGTGCTGGTGAGTGTCATGCACGCCAATAACGAGACCGGGGTGATCAACGATATCGCCGCTATCGGCGCCCTGTGCCGCGAAAACGGCGTGTTGTTCCATACCGATGCGGCCCAGAGTGTGGGTAAGCTGGATCTGGATGTGCAGGCCCTGCAGGTGGATCTGTTGTCCGTGTGTGCCCACAAGATTTATGGGCCCAAAGGGATTGGTGCCCTCTATGTGCGCCGTGCACCGGATGTGAAGGTGGCCGCCCAGATTCATGGCGGTGGCCATGAGCGGGGCATGCGCTCCGGCACCCTGGCCACCCATCAAATCGTCGGTATGGGCGAAGCGGTTGCCCTGGCAGCCCGTTTGCGGGACGAGGAAGGTCCCCGTATTGCCGGGCTGCGTGATCGTTTGTGGCAGGGCATCAGCCAGCTGGACGGGGTGAGCCTTAATGGTGAGGGGGCGCCGCGCTTGCCGGGGCACCTCAATGTGGCCTTTGCCGATGTGGATGGCGAAATGCTGCTTACCGCCATGAATCAGGCAGCGGTGTCTTCCGGTTCCGCCTGCACGTCCGCGTCCCTGGAGCCGTCCTATGTGCTCAAGGCCATGGGCGTGCCGGATACACTGGCCCACGGCTCCATTCGCTTCTCCGTGGGGCGCTTTACCTCGGAGGCGGATATCGACCGGGTGATCGACAATGTGGCCCAGGTGATCCCGCGATTGAGAAAGGTGGCGGGTTAATCCTAACCGGCGGCGGGTTTTATCCCCCGAGCGGTTTTCTGCACGGTAGTACCTCCCTGCTATGGTGAATACACACCTGAATGGGAGGGGGTTCTATGCACGGCGTCATTATTTCCAACCTGAAAAAATACGTGGAAGAAAAACTGGGCGAGGACGCCTGGGATAGTCTGCGCGACAAGGCCGGGCTGACCGGCAAGGCCTTTATTCCTATCAGCATGTACCCGGACAGCGATCTGGATGATCTGTTGGCGGCGGCGGTGGAAATCACCGGGCAAGGCCGTGATGACATTCTCAAGGATTTCGGTGCCTGGGTGATCCCGCCATTGATGAAAATGTACCGTTCCTTTATCCCCGAGGATTGGGATGCGGTGACCTTTCTGAAAAATATCGAAGAGCGGATTCACGAGCGGGTGGTGCGCATGAAAGATGCCAGTGCCAAGCCGCCCCATATCAACGTGTCAGAAATTTCCCCGGGTCTGCTGGAGGTGGAGTATCAATCCCATCGGGATATGAGCTATCTGGCGCTGGGATGTGTGTACGGTGTGGCCGATTATTATGGCCAGAAGGCCACGCTGATGGAGGAGAAGCGGGTGGTGGGTACCCACAGGACCTTCATCATGCGGATCTCTGCCGGGGAGCAGGCCCAGCGGGATGCGGTCTGAACGGCGCTGAAGCTAAAGGCAGCGTTAACCCATTATCCGTTGGCGCTTTGCTCGCAAGGCGAAGGGCAGACCGCTGGCACCGTGCCAGACCAACCCCCTTCGCGTTGCGGGCAACGCGCCAGCGGTCCTTTCATGCCTCGCCCTGATGCGTTCCCGTCAGGGGATGAATCGCGCAAAAACCGAAAAATGTGACCGCCTATGTCACCCGGCGTCGAGTCGCCTGTTGATCCCGGCGCCAGTGGTGGCGCTAGTGGTGGCGCCGGTCGGTTGGACGGTCGTGCCGGCGGCACAGCTCTTGCTGTGTTAACGGAAGAGCCGGCTCGGGAGCAATGACATGCATGGCGTGATCGTGACCAATTTCAAGCGGTATCTGGATGAATTCATCGGCATCGAAGCCTGGAAGGAGGTGGTCTCCACCGCCGGGTTGCAGGGCAAGACCTACCTGCCGGTGGCACTGTATCCGGATGCGGAAATGGAGGCGCTGCTGCGGGCGGCGGAATCTGCCACCGGCCTGCGCCGGGATGATCTGCTGGCGGATTTCGGCGAGTGGGTGATCGGGCCGCTGATTGACATGTACCAGGCCATGATTCCTGCGGGCTGGGACGCCATGACCTTCCTGCTCAACATGCAGCAAATCCACGAGCGGATTCTGCAACTCAAGGACCCGGCGGCGACGGCGCCGAAGATCCAGGTGCACAAGCGCGGCGACGATACCCTGGAGATCCACTACCTCTCCCAGCGCAATATGGCGGCGATGATTCATGGCTCGGTGAAGGGGGTGGCCGCTTATTTCAATGAAACGGCCAGCTTGCTCGGTTCGGAGGCGGGAGAGGGCGGCGAACAGCGGTTTGTATTCCACATTCAGCCAAACAAGACCCAGGCCCGGGAAGCGGTATAGCGTCTGGGTCGCAGGGCCCCGTAGCGGGTCAGGCTGTCAGGGACTGGGCCTGTTGTTTGATCTTGCCGACCATGGCACGCAGGCCGTTGCCGCGGGTGGGGCTCAGGTGGTTGAGCAGATCAATGCGGTCGAAGAAGGCGTCCATGTCGTAATCGTGAATCGCCTGGGGGGATTGGCGGTTCAGGGCGGACAGCACGATGGCAGCCAGGCCCTTGACGATCAGGGCGTCGGAATCCACCGCCAGATAAAGGGTGTCCGCGTCGCTGTCGTAATCGGTTTCCAGCCACACCTGGCTCTGGCAGCCGCGTACGAATCGGTCTTCGGTTTTCAGTTCATCAGGCAGCTCGGGCAGCTGCTTGCCCAGGTCGATGATGTAGCGATAGCGCTCTTCCCAGTCATCCAGGAATTCCAGGTCTTCACTGATGTCCTCGGCGGTAATGTCTTTGCCCAGGGTGATGCTGTGGATATCGAACACGTCGCTTGCACTCCAGAGATAGCTGCAAGCTACAAGCCCCAAGTCTCAAGCTAAACCCGGGGTTCCCCGTTGTAGCTTGAAGCTTGTGGCTTGCAGCTTTTAAAACATTCCCAGCTCGAGCTGAGCCTCTTCACTCATCATATCGCGGCTCCAGGGCGGGTCGAACACCAGGGCCACTTCCACCTTGTCCACGTTGGGCACCTTGCCCAGCCGGTCTTCCACATCGCCTACCAGTACCGGACCCATGCCGCAGTTGGGGGCGGTCAGAGTCATGCGCACCTGCACCACGTTCTGGTCATCGCGCCGGATCACATCACAGCCATAGACCAGGCCCAGCTCCTTGATGCTGACCGGAATTTCCGGGTCGAAGATGGTCTGCAGGGTGCTGTCCAGATCGTCCTGGCGCACGCTGCCGTCCTCGTTGGCGGGGGCGAAGTCCAGCTTCAGGGGTTCCTGGCCGATGGCGTCCGCGTCGGTGCCGTCGATGCGCGCCATATTGCCATTGATGGTCACCGTGTAGGTGCCACCCAGGGCCTGGCGCAGATTCACGAAGCTGTTCTTGGGGATGGTGATGCGGGTGCCGTCCGGCACCTTGCGGGCCGGCACGTCACGCTGAACGACGACGGTTCTCTGTTCTTGCGCCAATTCAGACCTCGTCCACGGTGAAGCTTTCGCCACAACCGCATTCGCCGGTGGCATTGGGGTTGCGGAACTTGAACAGGCTGTTGACGCCCTCGGTGACGTAATCAATGACCAGGCCATTGAGCATGGGCAGCCATTTCTCCGGCACGTAAAGGTTCACGCCGTCGATCTCGAACAGCTTGTCGCCGTCTGTGGGTTCTTCCACAAAGTCCAGGGTGTACATGAACCCGGAGCAGCCGGATTCGTCCAGATCCAGACGGATGCCGCTGGCACTGGCGCGCTGGATTTCCCGCAGGGCCTGTTTGTTGGCAGCCTCGGTCAGGTGAAGGGTGACCTGGCCGGGTTGGAATGTCTGAACTGTCATGAAATTACCTACCTTGCATTAGCGCATGGTTCGTAGGAGCGTCGCTGGCGGCGCGATGACTTGCGATCAGCGCTGGCTTATCGCGCCGCCAGCGACGCTCCTACGGAAAGGTTTTCCGTGTTGCGTGCCGCCTGTTGCGTCTGGCGTTATCAGAGAAAGGTCTTCACCTTCTCCAGCGCCTCGAACAGGCGATCCACCTCGTCAAGGGTATTATAAATCGAGAATGACGCCCTGACTGTGCCAGGAATGCCGAGCGTGTCCATCAGCGGCATGGTGCAGTGATGGCCGGTACGTACCGCCACCCCCTGTTTGTCCAGCAGCATGCCCACGTCCGCCGGGTGAGCGCCTTCCAGCAGGAAGGACAGCACACTGACCTTATTGGCGGCGGTACCGATGATTTTCAAGCCGTCGAAAGCCTCTGCCTGTTTGGTGGCGTTAACCAAAAGGGCGTCTTCATGGGCTTGCAGTGCCTCCCGGTCCTGCTGATTGAACCAGTCGATAGCGGCGGCCAGGCCGATAGCCCCGGCAATATTGGGGGTGCCGGCTTCGAATTTGTAGGGCAGCTGATTCCAGGTGCTCTTTTCGAAACTCACCGTTTCGATCATTTCGCCACCGGTCTGATAGGGCGGCATGGCTTCCAGCAATTCGCGGCGGCCGTACAGCACACCGATGCCGGTGGGCCCGAACAGCTTGTGGCCGGAGAAGGCGTAGAAATCCACGTCCAGGGCCTGCACATCCACCGGAAAGTGGCTGACTGCCTGGGCGCCGTCTATCACGGTAATCGCACCGGCCTCACGGGCCTTGGCGACCATCTCCTGCACCGGATTCAGGGTGCCCAGGGCATTGCTGGCATGGCCGATGGCCAGGATTCGGGTGCGCTCGCTGAGCAGCTGGTCAAAAGCCTCTATATCCAGGCTGCAATCCTCGCGCAGCGGGATCACTTTCAAGGTGGCGCCGGTGGCCAGGCAGGCCTGTTGCCATGGCACGATATTGGCGTGGTGTTCGCTGGTGCTGATCAGCACTTCGTCGCCGGGCTGCAGGCGCTCACGGCCGATGCAATGGGCGACGATGTTGATGGACTCGGTGGTGCCCTTGGTCCACAGGATCTCTTCGCGGCTGGCGTTCAGGAAGCGGGCCACGGTTTCCCGGGCACCCTCGAACTGGCCGGTGGCCAGATCACTGAGATGGTGGGCGCCCCGGTGCACATTGGAGTTTACCGTGCGGTAGTACTGCTCCAGCACATTCAGCACCGCGGCCGGTTTCTGGGTGGTGGCACCGTTATCCAGATACACCAGCGGCTTGCCGTTAACCTGTTGATCCAGGATCGGGAACTGCGCGCGAAGGGCTGCCACATCAAACGTCATTACGCGGCGTCTCCGGCCGGGTTGGCATGGGTCAGTTCTGCTTCCAGCCAGGGCTGGGCCCACTCGGTCACGGCCCCATGGGGCAGGGCCATCAGCAATTCGTTAACGAAGCCCAGGCTCAGCATGCGCTTGGCTTCGGCAGCGGGGATGCCGCGGGATTGCAGGTAGAACTGCTGACCGGCATCCAGCTGGCCGACGGTGGTGCCGTGGGCACACTTCACGTCGTCATTGTAGATTTCCAGCTCCGGCTTGGTGTTGATTTCGGCACCGGGGTTGAGCAACAGGTTCTTGTTGGACAGCTCCGCATTGGTACCGCTGGCGCCCGGGTGAATATGGATGCGGCCATTGAAGACCGCCTTGCCGCTTTCACCGGCCAGGCCCTTGAAGTTTTGATCGGACTGGCAATTGGGCACCGCGTGCTCCACGCACAGCTGGTTGTCCACGTGGCTCTTGTCGCGCACCACGAAGATGCCTTTCATATTCAGTTCGGCGCCGCTCTTGCTGACCAGGGCGCGCACGTCGTTGCGGCGCAGGCGGTTGCCGGTCATCAGCTGGTAGCTGTCCACCTTGCTGACGCCCTGCTGATCAATGATCAGGGTGCCGATGTGCAGGGTACTGGCCTGCTCACCCTGCAAGCGGTAGTGAGTGAGCTGGGCGTTGTCGGCGGTGATCAGGGCAGTGACCGCATTGGTCAGGGCCTGGCCTTCCGCGTGATAATGCTCAATGACGGTAGCTTCGGCGCCGCTGTTGAGTTTGACGATCACGCGGGGATTGCAGTGTGCCGGCGCGTCACTGGCACTCTGGATCTGCACGTGGATCGGCTGCTCGATACGGGTATTGGCGGCCACTTCCAGTACCACCGGCTGGCCGCAGACGGCGCCGTTATAGGTGGCAAAGGGGGTCTGCAGGCCGTTTACCGCGGGTGCGTCACGATGGAGATTGACGCCGGCGGGCAGGGTGCTGCCCTGCAGCTGGCCATTGTTGATGGTGACCACAAACTCGCTCAGTGCCGGCAGGGGCTGGCGGATCTCGCCATTGGCAACCGCGTTCAGGTGACCGTCGGCCAGGGCCTGCAACGAGGTGTACTTCCAGCGTTCGGTCTTGCGTTCCGGGAAGCTGGCAGCCTCCAGGTCGGTCAGCGCATCGCCGTCACTGCCGTGGCGGCGGGCGTTGGCCAGGGCCTGGGTTTTCAGGTCAATGGCGAGGTCGCTTGCAGAGAGTGTCATGCGGACTCCTCTTCTCCTGTGAGCCAGCCGTAGCCTTTCTTCTCCAGCTCCAGGGCCAGTTCCTTGCCACCGGATTTGATGATCTGGCCGTTGGACAGTACGTGCACAAAGTCCGGCACGATGTAGTCCAGCAGACGCTGATAGTGGGTGACCAGCACGATGCCGCGTTCCGGGCTGCGCAGGGAGTTGACGCCCTTGGCCACGGTTTGCAGGGCGTCGATGTCGAGCCCGGAATCGGTTTCGTCGAGCAACGCCAGTTTCGGCTCCATCAGCAGCATCTGCATGATTTCGTTGCGCTTCTTCTCACCGCCGGAGAAGCCTTCGTTGACGCCGCGTTTGAGGAAGCTGGCGTCCAGATTGACCTGTTTGCAGGCAGCGCGGGCCTGGCGGAGCAGGGTGACCGAGTCCCACTCTTCCTTGCCCTGGGCAGAGCGCACGGATTCCAGTGCGGCCTTGAGAAATTCCATGTTGGAGACGCCGGGGATTTCCACCGGGTACTGGAAGGCCAGGAACAGGCCCGCCTGGGCGCGCTCTTCCGGTTCCAGGTCCGCCAGGCTCTTGCCTTCAAACAGGGCTTCACCACCGGTGATTTCGTAGTTGTCACGGCCGGCCAGCACATTGGCCAGGGTGGATTTGCCGGAGCCATTGGGGCCCATGATGGCGTGGACTTCACCCGGGTTCACGGTCAGGTTGAGGCCCTTGAGAATCGGCTTGTCCGCTACGGTGGCGTGCAGATCACGAATTTCCAGCATGTTTTGATGCGCCTTTCGGTTGGGCTGGGTTACAGCCCCGGTTAATCAGGGTGTTGTAGGAGCCATGCGTGCATGGCGAAGGGGTCGCGATGGTTCGCCATGCGAGCATGGCTCCTACAATGTTGTTTTCAGGGCAGGGGCTTAGCCCACGGCCCCTTCCAGGCTCACTTCCAGCAACTTGCCCGCTTCCACGGCGAACTCCATGGGCAGTTCCTTGAATACCTCTTTACAGAAGCCGTTCACGATCATGGAGACCGCTTTTTCCGGGTCGATACCGCGCTGGCGGCACAGGAACATCTGGTCGTCACTCACCTTGGAGGTGGTGGCCTCGTGCTCAATGGTGGCCGAGGGGTTTTTCGACTCGATGTACGGGAAGGTGTGCGCGCCGCAGGTGTCGCCCAGCAACAGGGAGTCGCACTGGGTGAAGTTGCGGGCGTTTTCCGCCCGGGGGCTGATCCGCACCAGGCCGCGGTAGCTGTTGCTGCTGCGACCGGCGGAGATGCCCTTGGAAATAATGGTGCTCTTGGTGTTCTTGCCCAGGTGGATCATCTTGGTGCCGGTGTCCGCCTGCTGCATGTGGCGGGTCAGGGCCACGGAGTAGAATTCACCGATGCTGTTGTCGCCACGCAGGATCACGGAGGGGTACTTCCAGGTGATGGCGGAGCCGGTCTCTACCTGGGTCCAGCTGATCTTGCTGTTTTCGTGGGCCACGCCGCGCTTGGTGACGAAGTTGTAGATGCCACCCTTGCCGTTTTCGTCGCCCGGGTACCAGTTCTGCACCGTGGAGTACTTGATCTCCGCGCCGGGCAGGGCCACCAGCTCCACCACGGCCGCGTGCAGCTGGTTTTCGTCCCGCTGGGGCGCGGTGCAGCCTTCCAGGTAGCTTACATAGCTGCCTTCGTCGGCGATGATCAGGGTGCGCTCGAACTGGCCGGTGTTGGCCTCGTTGATACGGAAGTAGGTGGACAGCTCCATGGGGCAACGCACGCCCTTGGGGATGTAGACGAAGGAGCCATCGGAAAACACGGCGCTGTTCAGGGCGGCATAGAAGTTATCGCCCTGGGGCACCACGGAACCCAGGTATTTCTGGATCAGTTCCGGATGGTTCTGGATGGCCTCGGAAATGGAGCAGAAGATCACGCCCGCTTCCCACAGCTTCTCTTTGAAGGTGGTGAATACGGAGGAGGAGTCGAACACCACATCCACGGCAACGCCGGCGAGCATTTCCTGCTCGTGCAGGGGAATGCCCAGTTTTTCATAGGTGGCCAGCAGTTCCGGGTCCACTTCGTCCAGACTCTTCGGGGCGTCATCCAGGCTCTTGGGCTTGGAATAGTAGGACACCTTGTTGAAGTCGATAGGGTCGTGGTGCAGATGGGCCCAGCCCGGGGAGGGCATTTCCTGCCACTTGCGGTAGCTGTCCAGGCGCCATTCGAGCATCCATTCCGGCTCTTCCTTCTTGGCGGACAGGAAACGGATGACTTCCTCGCTCAGCCCCGGGGGCAGGGTTTCGGTGTCCACCGTGGTGGTGAAACCGGCCTCGTAGTTGGAGCGGATCAGTTTGTCCAGTTCAGCTTGGCTCATAGGTCAGGGCCTGATGTTGAATACCAGAGTAATTTAGTCAGGTATTATACGCCATTCGTGAGCGCTGTCGACCACTGGCCGGGGAGAAACGGGCTTTCGGCCGGCTCCCGGTGGTGGCAGGGCGGCAGGCCCGTGGCGGGGGCGGCAACGGTATCATAATTCACCCTGCTTGCGTATAATCCGCCGGTTCCAAAGGGGTGGCAGTGGTCTTTGCGTCCGCAAGGTGCCGGATTGCCCCTTCTCTGCCTGGGGGAGCTTGTTTTGGGTTCCCGGGGACCATTTAACGTAAATTCTGGAGTGAACTGACTGATGGCTGTTGAGCGCACCCTCTCTATCATCAAGCCTGATGCCGTGGCCAAGAACGTAATTGGCGACATCGTATCCCGTTTCGAGAAGGCTGATCTGAAAGTGGTTGCCATGAAAATGGTACACCTGAGCGACGAACAGGCCGGTGGTTTCTACGCCGAGCACAAGGAACGCCCCTTCTTCAAGGATCTGGTGTCCTTCATGACCAGCGGTCCGGTGATCGTGCAGGTTCTGGAAGGCGAAGACGCCGTGACCAAGAACCGTGACCTGATGGGTGCTACCAACCCCAAGGATGCGGAAGCCGGAACCATCCGTGCCGATTTCGCTCAGACCATTGACGAGAACGCGGTACACGGCTCTGACTCCACCGAGTCTGCTGCCCGTGAAGTGGCTTACTTCTTCGCTGACGAAGAACTCTGCCCGCGCACCCGCTAAGATAGCGAGTGAGCACCTCCAGCCACGGCCTCTGGCCGTGGTTGGCGTTTAAAGGAAACCCGGTTTCCTACTGGAGAATGCAATGACAACCCAACAGAAGGTCAATCTGCTCGGTCTTTCCCGTCCGCAAATGGAAGAATTCTTCCTGGCGATGGGCGAGAAGAAGTTTCGTGCCCAGCAGGTACTCAAATGGATCCACCACCATCAGGCGGATTCCTTCGAGCAAATGACCGATGTGGGCAAGGCATTGCGCCAGAAACTGTCCGAGGTGGCGGAAATCCGTGGCCCGGAGGTCGCCCATGAGAGCATCAGCCGCGATGGCACCCGCAAATGGGTGTTCGAACTGAGCGGTGGTGGTTCTGTTGAGACCGTTTTTATTCCTGATGGTCGCCGTGGCACCTTGTGTGTGTCGTCCCAGGTGGGCTGTGCCGTGGACTGCAGCTTCTGCTCCACGGGCAAGCAGGGTTTCCAACGCGATATGACCAGCGCCGAGATCATCGGCCAGGTATGGCAGGCCAGCCGTGCCTTCGGTCCCCGTCGCAATCTCGGCGAACACCCCATCACCAATGTGGTGATGATGGGCATGGGCGAGCCCATGCTCAATTATGACAATGTGCTTACCGCCATGCGCATCATGAAAGATGACCTGGGTTACGGTATCGGCAAGAAGCGCATTACCCTGTCCACCTCCGGCCATATTCCGAGGATGGACCAGCTCAGCCAGGATCTGGATGTGTCGCTGGCCGTCAGCCTGCATGCACCCAATGACGAGCTGCGCAACGAATTGGTGCCGCTGAATCGCAAGTACCCGCTGAAAGAATTGATGGCGGCCTGCAAGCGTTACAGCGACAACATCACCCACCGTCACAACACCATTACCATGGAATATGTGATGCTGCGTGATGTGAATGACAAACCGGAACACGCCCGTCAGCTGGTCAAGCTGCTTAACGGTATTCCGGTGAAGGTCAACCTGATCCCGTTCAATCCTTTTCCCCATGCCGGTTACGAACGGTCACGGAAAAGCGATATTCTGGAATTTCATAAGTACCTGAATGACAATGGATTGCTGACCACCGTAAGGACAACGCGCGGTGACGATATCGATGCCGCCTGTGGTCAGCTGGTGGGGCAGGTGCAAGATCGGACCCGGCGCAGTGAGCGCTGGAAGCAATCCATTTTTCATCGCTCCGAACAAACCGATAACAACACAGCGCAAGCGCAATGAGACGTTTTTTTCGGGTTTTTCCAGGTCTGCTGATCGCAGGCCTGTTGGCCACCGGGTGTGTCACGGTGGAATCGGGGCAACGGGAAGTCAATCTGGATGATGCGGTGAGCAGCCGCGTGGCGGCCGGGCTGCAGTACCTGCAGCAAGGCGATCCTGCCGAGGCCCGTCGTCATTTCTCCCGGGCTCTTGAGCATAAAGATGACAGCGCCGTGGCGCACAATGCCATGGCTCTGCTCTACAAATACGAGAATGACCCGGAGCGGGAAGAATTCCACTACAAAAAAGCTTTGCGGGCAGATCGTGATTACGCGCCGGCGCTGAACAACTACGGCACCATGCTGTACAGCCGGGGCGCTTATCAGGAAGCGCTGGAAAAGTTCAAGCGCGCCGCGAACGACCCGTCCTACCAGGGCCGCGGCAGTGCCTGGTCGAATATAGGCCGCTGTTACCGCCAGCTCGGTAATGACGAGGCGGCACAAAAGGCGTTTGTGAAAGCCATTCGCCTCGACCCCCGGGCCGTGATGCCGAATCTGGAACTGGCGGAGCTGTATTTCCGGCAGGACCGTATGCGTCTGGGTTGGGATTATTACCAGCAGTATCTGCAGCGCAGTGGCCGCCAGAGTGCCCGGTCACTATGGCTGGGCATTCGCCTTGCCAGCGATCTGGGGTACGCGGATCAACAGTCCAGCTATGAGCTGGCACTGGAAAATATCTATCGTCGCTCAGCGGAATACCGCGAGTGGCAGAATTGGAAAGCCTCTCAGGAGAGCGGGAAATGAGCGATAACATGGTCGTGCTACCGGGTGAACGTTGTCGCAAAGCCCGTGAGGCACTGGGCTGGACCCCTGCCGAAGCGGCAAAGCGCATGCACCTTTCCCAGAGTTACCTGGTGGCTCTGGAGGCCGATGATTACGAGCGTCTGCCCGAAGCAACCTTCGTTAAAGGGTATCTGAAAAATTACGCCAAGCTGTTGGGACTGCCGGCGGATGAAATCGCCAATACCTTCCAGCAGATGGTGAACGATGATGCCTTCGACAAGCCGCTGGATCTGCCCAAGATGGCCCCGCCGCCGTCCGTGTGGCGCAAGCCGTTGTTGGCGGTGGTGGCGCTGTTGGTCGTGGTGGCGTTGTTGATCTGGCTGTGGCCGGAAGAGGAAGCGCTGGCGCCATTGTCCAACTCTGGCATGAATACACCGGAAGAGCGTGCGTCTGTTCCGGCCGATGAAGAGGTCGGCGGCGAAACTGGCCCTTTTTCCAGTGAGCAGGAGCCGGCCCCGGAGCAGGGCGCCGGTGACCCGCTCGCCCCTCAATCCCTTGACGATACCGCCAACGACGACCAGCCTGAAGAGACCGGGGCTGCGGTAGACGGCGAAGGCGTAGAGAGTGCAGACAGTGCGGACCGAGTCGAAAGCAGCGACGAACCGGCCCCGAGCATGCTGGCCGAAAACGGCCTGGACCGCCTGTTGATGGCTTTCTCCGGCAACTGCTGGATCAGCGTCAAGGACGCCACCGGCCGCACCCTTCGCCAGGGTGAGCAGCAGGGCGGCACCTCTTTGCAGCTGGATGGCAAAGGGCCGTTCAGCCTGACCCTGGGTGATGCCGGTGCCGTTGATGAATTGATCCTCAACGGTGAGGTTGTCACCTTACCGACGAATTCCCCCGGTACAGTTGTGCGAGTCTCCATTCCCTGATTCGCGAGGGCAGAAACACCATGGAACCGGAAGTCAAAATCCAGCGCCGCAAGACCCGTCAGATCTTTGTTGGCAATGTCCCGGTGGGCGGCGATGCCCCCATCTCCGTGCAAAGCATGACCAACACTGAAACCTGCGATGTGGACGCCACGGTTGGCCAAATCCGCCGCTTGCAGGATGCCGGTGTGGATATCGTGCGGGTATCGGTGCCCAGCATGGAGGCTGCCGAGGCGTTCGGAAAGATTCGCCAGCAGGTGGATGTGCCGCTGGTGGCGGATATTCACTACGACTACAAGATTGCTCTGGCCGTGGCAGAACGGGGCGTGGATTGCCTGCGTATCAATCCGGGCAACATCGGGCGCGAGGACCGCATCAAGGCAGTGATTCAGTGCGCCAAGGACAAGGGATTGCCGATCCGTATCGGCGTCAACGCCGGCTCCCTGGAAAAGGAGTTGCAACGTAAATACGGCGAGCCCACGTCCGATGCCCTGGTGGAATCCGCCATGCGCCATGCGGACATTCTCGACCGCTATGATTTTCAGGACTTCAAGGTCAGTGTGAAGGCCTCCAATGTCTTCATGACCCTGCAGGCCTACCGCAAGTTGTCTGCCCAGCTGGAGCAGCCCCTGCACCTGGGTGTCACCGAAGCGGGGACCTTCCGTTCCGGCACGGTGAAATCCGCCGTGGCGCTGGGCGCACTGCTCATGGAAGGGATCGGCGATACCATCCGCATTTCCCTGGCCGCCGACCCGGTGGAAGAAGTGCGGGTCGGTTTTGATATTCTGAAAAGTCTGAACCTGCGCAAGAAAGGCGTGAATATCATCGCCTGCCCCAGCTGTTCCCGGCAGAACTTCGACGTGATCAAGACCGTCAACGAGCTGGAAGCCCGCCTGGAGGACATCAATGAGTCCGTGGATCTGGCTGTCATTGGCTGCCTGGTGAATGGCCCCGGCGAAGCCCGGGAAGCGGATGTGGGCCTCACCGGCGGCACGCCCAACAACCTGTCCTATGAAGACGGAAAGAAAAGCCACCATGTGACCGCGGAGAATCTGGTCGATGAACTGGAGCGCATGGTGCGGGCCAAGGTGAAGAAACAGCGCGAAGACGAAGCCAAAGGCATTATTGCCAGAAGCGAATAACAAGTCGGACGTCGCGAGTCGGACGTCCGACTTTTTTACCAAGGACATTCAGTGAGCAAGAAGATTACCTCCATCCGCGGGATGAACGACATCCTGCCGGAACAGACCGGTCTTTGGCAGTGGCTGGAAGACAGGGTGCGCGGCGTGCTGGCCAGCTACGGCTACCAGGAAATCCGCATGCCGGTGGTCGAGCAGACCGACCTGTTCAAGCGCAGCATCGGTGAAGTCACCGATATCGTCGAAAAAGAGATGTACACCTTCGAGGACCGCAACGGCGACAGCCTGACCCTGCGCCCGGAAGGAACCGCCAGCTGCGTGCGTGCCTGCGAGCAGCATGGTCTGTTGTATAACCAGACCCAGCGCCTCTGGTATACCGGCCCCATGTTCCGCCACGAGCGCCCCCAGGCTGGCCGCTACCGCCAGTTTCACCAGATCGGTGTGGAAGTGTTCGGCATTGGCGGCCCGGATATCGATGCCGAAGTGATCCTGCTCACCGCCCGACTCTGGAAAGCCCTGGGCCTGGCAGACAAGGTCACCCTGGAGCTCAATTCCCTGGGCGACAGTGAAGACCGTGCCCGCTATCGCGATGCCCTGGTGGAATACCTGAAGACCCATTTCGACCGTCTGGATGAAGACTCCCAGAAGCGTCTGGAGCGCAGCCCCCTGCGCGTACTGGACAGCAAGGACCCGGGTACCCGCGAAGTGCTCCAGGATGCGCCGCAGCTGGCGGAATACCTCAACGCCGATGCCCGCGAGCACTTTGACGGCCTGAAAGCCTTGCTGGATGCCAACGGCATTGCTTATAAAGTGAACCCCTATCTGGTGCGCGGTCTGGATTATTACGGCAAGACCGTGTTCGAGTGGACCACCGATGCGCTGGGCGCCCAGGGCACCGTGTGTGCCGGCGGCCGTTACGATGGTCTGGTGGAACAACTGGGCGGCAAACCCACCCCCGGTGTAGGCTTTGCCATGGGCGTGGAACGGCTGATTCTGTTGATTGAGCAGGAAAAGCCGGAACTGTCTGCCCCTGTGGACGTCTATGTGATGGCCATGGGCGATGTGTTGGCACCGACCATGGCCCTGGCTGAACAGTTGCGCGATGCTTTGCCCGGTCGCGGCATCCAGCTGCATTGCGGCGGTGGAAGCTTCAAGAGCCAGATGAAAAAGGCGGACCGCAGCGGTGCTGCCGTCGCCCTGATCATGGGTGAAGATGAACTGGCCAGCGGTGTGGTCACGGTGAAGCCGTTACGCGGGCAGGCCGAACAGAAACAGGTCGCCCAGGGCGATGTCACCAACGCGCTGATATCATTTCTGGAATAAAACGATTTGCGGCAGGCGGCAAACGTCATGACGCGATCACACAGGAACAGCGACGGCGCTGATCGTGTCGCCGTGTGAAACGTGTTCCTCGCCGGCGTGAATGGCAATGCCGGGTAAACGCAATACCCAAGCGCCGGGAAGAATGCTTCCCGGCAATAAAAACGAAAGGAGAGCAGGGTGGTCGATTACATCCGCGACGAAGAAGAGCAGGTTGAACGCATCAAGGCCTGGTGGCAGGAAAACGGGACTGCGGCAGTCATCACCGTGGTGCTGGCGGTGGCGGCACTGATCGGCTGGCGCCAGTGGCAGGGCCACCAGGGTGAGCAGGCGGCCGAGGCTTCCACCGAATACCAGGTCATGCTGGAAGCCCTGTCTGCCAATCCCATGGACAAGGCGGTGATCAATGACAAGGCAGACCTGCTGATTGAGGATTTCGGCAGCAGTGCTTATGCGGATTATGCGCGTCTTGCCAAGGCCAGCCTGGCCGTACAGGACGGCGATTACGATACGGCGGTGAGTTTGCTCCAGCCAGTGGCGGATGACGGTGCCACCGATGCGCTGAGTTACACCGCCAGCCTGCGTCTGGCGCGGGTGTTTCTGCAACAGCAGGCCTGGGACAAGGCCGATGCCCAGCTTTCCGGGCGTTTCCCGGACGCCTTCAATGGCATGGCGCTGGAGCTGAGAGGGGATCTGGCCAAGGCTCAGGGCGAGGCAGAGCAGGCCCGTGATCTGTATGCGCAGGCCCTGGATGTCCTGCAGGACGGTGGTGAAAAAGACCGTGTGCAGATGAAACTGGACGACTTGAAAAGCGCTTCCTGATGAAATTTCTCTTCCCCATCGTGCTGGCCGGCCTGGTGCTGGCCGGCTGTAGCTCCAACCCCAATGCCATTGAACCCAATGACCTGCCGGACTTCGAGGCCACTTACAAGGTCAAGCGGCTCTGGAAAGAAGGTGTGGGTGACGGGGTGGAAGACAGCCAGCTGTCCCTGCGCCCGGCGGTGACCGAACAGCAGGTCTTTGCCGGCGATGTGTTCGGCAACGTCTATGCGGTCAGCCGTGACGAGGGCAAGCGCCAGTGGCGGGTGAAGACCGAAGACCGCATTGCCGGTGGTTTTTATGCCGGTTACGGCATGGTGCTTTACGGTACCCGTGAAGGCATGGCAGTGGCCCTGTCCATGGAAACCGGTGAGACCCTCTGGCGCACCCGGTTATCCGGTGAGGCCCTGGCCATCCCGACCAGCGATGGCAGCATTGCGGTTTTCCAGACCCAGGACGGCCATGTAAATGGCCTGGATGCCGAGACCGGGGAACAGATCTGGGACTATGAAACCCCTGTGCCGACCCTGACGTTACGCGGCCTGGCGCAGCCTACCCTGGACAACGGCAAAGTCTATGCCGGCTTCGCCAATGCCAAGCTGGCGGCGCTGGATCTGGAAAATGGCGTTCCCCTCTGGGAACAGCGTATTGCCGAGCCCACCGGGCGTTCCGAACTGGATCGTCTGGTGGATGTGGACGGTAACCTGATCGTGGAAGGCGGCGGTGTGTTCGCGGTGACCTTCCAGGGCAAGGTCGCCGTGGTCGACCAGGAAAACGGTCGTCCGTACTGGGACAAGGAAATGTCCAGCGCCCAGACCATCAGCACCCGCAATGGCAGCCTGTTCGTGGCAGACGACAAGGGCGTGGTGCGCGCAGTGGATATGCGCAGTGGCAGCGTTCTGTGGAAGCAAGACAAGCTCTATGGTCGCCGTCTTACCGGGACCTCTGTGCAAGGCAACCACCTGGCGGTTGGCGATTTCGAGGGCTACCTGCACTGGCTGGATGTGGATGACGGCAGCCTCGTCGCCCGCAAACGTCATGATCGTGATGGCTTTGCCGGCACCGCGGTCAGCTACGACGGTGTGCTCTACGTGCTCAGCTATGATGGCAAACTGGCCGCGTACCAACTGAAAGAACGTTAATCTTTACAGAGGGAGCGGCGCAGTGGCCGCTCCCTCTGTGCCTTCCCCTGTTTTCCTGATTTTCTTCTCTCCGCCTCTACCACCGAATTGCGTTACCATAGCGCCCAGACATCCTTGCAGAGACATCTATGAAACCGGTCATCGCCCTGGTGGGGCGGCCCAATGTGGGCAAATCCACCCTGTTCAACCGACTCACCCGAACCCGTGACGCCCTGGTAGCGGATTACCCGGGCCTGACCCGTGACCGCAAATACGGTGACGGCAGACTGGGGGACTACCTGTACACCGTGGTGGACACCGGCGGTATCGGCGAGAACGATGATGGCATTGATGCGCCCATGACAGAGCAGTCATTGATGGCGGTGGGAGAGGCGGACCTGGTGTTGTTCCTGGTGGATGGCCGGGCCGGTCTGACCGCCGCCGATGAGCAGATCGCCATGGAGCTGCGCAAGCTGCCCAAGCCCACCTATCTGGTGGTGAACAAGACCGATGGCATCGACCCGGATACGGCCATGGCCTATTTCTATACCCTCGGCCTCAATGAGGTGTTGCCCATCGCAGCTGCCCATGGCCGGGGTGTGCGCAGCATGATCGAAACCGTGCTGGCGGCCTTTCCGGACCTGGAGCCCTATTACGATGAACAGGGCGAACCGGTGGATACCAACGACGGCAGCATTCGTGTGGCCGTGCTGGGCCGGCCCAATGTGGGCAAGTCCACCCTGATCAACCGCATGCTGGGGGAAGAGCGTGTGGTGGTCTTCGATCACGCCGGCACCACCCGGGATTCCATCGAGATCCCCTTCGAGCGCATGGACAAGGCCTATACCCTGATCGATACCGCCGGGGTAAGGCGCCGTGGCAAGGTCGCCGAAATGGTGGAAAAGTTCTCCGTGATCAAGGCCCTGCAGGCGGTGGACGCGGCCCAGGTGGTGGTGCTGGTGATCGATGCCCGTGAAGGCATCACCGACCAGGATCTGCACCTGCTGGGTTATGTGCTCGATAGTGGCCGTGCCCTGATGATCGCCGTAAACAAATGGGATGGGCTGGATGCGGACCACAAGGAACGGGTGCGCGTGGAGCTGGGACGGCGCCTGGAATTCGCCCCCTGGGTAAAGATCAAGTTTATCTCCGCCCTGCACGGTACCGGGGTGGGCGATCTGTGGGGCATGATCGAAAAAGCCTGGGATTCCGCCTTTATCAAGGTGGGTACCAACGAGATGACGCGGATCATGGAAAGCATTACCGCCGGCCATCCGCCGCCGCGTAATGGCCGCTTCCGTGCCAAGCTTCGTTATGCGCATCTGGGCGGCAACAATCCGCCCACCATCATCCTGCACGGCAACCGTACCGAATCGTTGCCAATCAGCTACAAGCGTTTTCTGGAAAACCGTTTCCGGGAAGCCTTGAAACTGGACGGCACGCCCATCCGGCTGGAATTCAAATCCGGTTCCAATCCTTTTGAAGGGCGCAAGAACGTACTGACGGATCGCCAGGTGCACAAACGCAAGCGCATGATAAAGCGCTTCAAGAAGTAACCCCGCAGCACGGGGAAGGGGGTCGCATCAAACGTCGGGGATCGTGGGGCAAACATTGGGGGCAAGGTTTGCTGGTGGTGGCCTGTGGGCAGAGCGTGCAGGCCATGGAGCCCATGATGCCACTGGCGGATGCCCCGGCCATGGTGCTGACCCCCGCCCGTCTCAGCCAGCCCCAGTCCGAGGCGCCTGCCAGCGTCACCGTCATTGACCGTAATCTGATCGAAGCCAGCGGCGCCCGTGAGCTTTATGAGGTGCTGCGGCTGGTGCCGGGCATGTCAGCCGTCAAAGTGGATGGCAACGTGCCCACGGTGGCCTACCACGGTACCCAGGCCCGGGACTCACGCCGCATGCTGGTGCTGCTGGATGGCCGTAGCCAGTATCAGCCCGGCCTGGCACGGGTGAACTGGAATGACATGCCGGTGGATATCCGTGATGTGGAGCGCATCGAAGTCACCCGTGGGCCCGCCGCCGCCGCCTATGGTGCCAACGCCTTTACCGCGGTCATCAACATCATTACCCGCGATCCCCGTGATATCAGCAAACACACCCTGGCGATACAGGGCGGCAATAACGGCATCCGTGATGGCTATGCCTCCGCCGCCGGCCGCACGGACAGCGGTGCCTGGCGGGCGTCCCTGTCCCGCCGCGCCGATGACGGTTACGACGAACCCTTTGAAGGCCGCGAGCTCAACGACGCCAAGCGGATTGAAACCCTCAATGGGGAATGGGTTCATGAACTGGATGGCCAGAATACCCTGATCCTGCAGGCCGGCGGCAGCCAGAGCCGGCTGGAGCGCCAGCAGGAAGCGGGGGTGCAGGATCTCGGCAGCTACCAGCAGGACCCGGTGCAACAGGGCCAGCGCACCTTTGCCTCCGTGCAGTGGCAACACACCTTCAATCAGTCCCACCAGTTGCAAGTGACCAGCTATGGCCAGTACACCCGGGATGTGACCGATTTTTCCGTGTGCTACCGGGATCCGCTCACCGGCCAGTTCGGGCCGGGCGGGGGTGTGCTGTTTTCCCGGGAGCTGCGCGAGCTGTATCTGGAAAATGATCGGGATGTGGGGGCCACCTTTGCGGCGGCCCAGACGGATCCGGATTTCGCCAACCGCTACGCGACCTTGCAGGCAGCCAATGCACCTTTCTGTGCCGGCAGTGCGCTGGATATCGAGGAAGAACGCTATGACCTGGAAATCCAGGATACCCTGCAGATGGGCGACCGGGTGCGGTTGGTCAGCGGCCTGAATTTGCGCCATGACCGGGTGAGCTCCGACAGCTATCTGTCCGGCACCTACGACAACGTCAGCTACCGCGCTTTCGGTAACCTGGCAGTGGATCTGCTTCGTCCGCTGACCCTGAATCTGGGCGGCTATTGGGAGCGGGATCGCATTTCCGGGCAGCATTTCAGCCCCCGCCTGGGGCTGAACTGGCGAGCCGCGCCGGGCCACAGTTTCCGCTATGTATTTTCCAAGGCCCTGCGCACCCCGGATATTTATGAGGACCAGGCGCGGACCAATATTCGGGCCCGCGAGCTGTCGCCGCCTTTTGCGGCCAATACGGAAGCCCTGCTGGGCTGGTCCCCGGCCAATTTCTTTATCACCCAGACCAGCCCTGGCACGCTCAAGCCGGAGCGCATTCGCTCCTGGGAGCTGGGATACTATGGGCAGTTCTCCGGCCTGGAGCTGGATGTGCGCTATTTCCAGGAAGCACTCACCGACCTGCTCAGCCATGCCCTCAACCCCTTCGAGTTCGAGCCCAATAACGAAGGCCGTGTGGACCATCAGGGTACCGAAGCCCAGTTGAGTTGGCGGCCGGGCGTGAACCATTTACTGAGACTGACCGGGGCCCACATCCATACCCGCGTCAACAAGAAGACAGAAGGACGTCTGGCTGCCCGGGATAGTGCCAGTGCCCTGTGGGCCTGGCAGTTGAGCGACAACTGGGGCCTGTCCAGCGCCTATTATCTCGCCAACGACTACAACGACAATGTGTTCGAGCGTGTGGACCTGCAGGTGCGTTTGCGGCATCGCGTAGGCGGCACGGAGCTGGAATGGAAAGGGGTCGTTCAGCATGCTCTGAACAAGCAGCCCGTGGTCTTCCAGGAAAACCGTTATCAGGAAGACCGTTTCTGGTTGGGACTGGCGGTGAGGATCTAGGGATGAACAGGCAGGGACGCCTCATCCTGTTGGTGTGGCTGGCCTGGCTGGCCCCGTCCCTGTGTGCCCAGACCCTGTTGCCGATTCACGTTCTCGCCGATGAGGGTCCCTTCCGGGACAGTTTTATTCAGGCGCTGGACGCCGCCGCCATACCACCCCTGAGCCGGGTGGCGGATCCGCAACAGGCAGAACTGCTGATCGCCATCGGTGATCGACAGTTCCGTCGCGCCCAGAAACTGGACAAGCCCTTGCTCGGCGTCTACGTGAGCCGCTCGGCAGTTGCCCTGGCTCAGCGCAAGCGTTGCCAGTGTCAGGGCATCTGGGCGGGGGTGGCGTTGCACGATCAGTTAGCCATGCTGGAAGTGATGATGCCTCTGGCCCGCCGGGTGGGAGTCATTGTCGGCCCGAAAAGTGCCTGGACCCCGGGCATGGTTCAGGATTATCAGGGGCGGCTGGGCCTCACCCTGTTGCCCGTGTCGTCGGTTGAAGTGTTGGGGGATCGGCTCCGGGAGCGCCTGGCCGACTTCGACGCCCTGTTACTGCCGGTGGATGGCCAGCTGTTCGGTCCCGATACGGCCAAGCTGATTCTGCTGACCAGCTACCGGTTGCGCCGGCCTGTGTTCGGTCCGGACCAGGCCTATGTCCAGGCGGGCAGTGTGGCCAGTCTGTATGCCAGTGGTGCGGATCTGGTGGCGGAGACGCTGGTGCATCTGCAGTTCTTTCACAACAGCCGGCGGTTACGCCGCTCCGGCTTTGTTCACACCCCGACCATCGCCGTCAACGAACACGTGGCTAACAGCTTTGACATGGTTTTCCACGACATCGAATCCCTCCGTGACGCCATGGAGGCCTCTCCATGAGAAAAGGCACCGTGAAAAAGGGGGCGGGAATCCGCAAGCAGCTGCAGCTTCTCGGCCTGGTACCGGCTCTGATCATGCTGCTGCTGCTCTTGGTTGCCCTGACCTGGCAGCGCTTCGAGGATGCGGACCGGGAGCTGCGGGAACTGGGCAGTTATCTGGCCCAGCAGATTGCCTCCTCCTCGGAGTACGGGGTGCTGGCAGGCAACTACAATGACCTGCGCCGTCAGGCACGGCTGGCCATGCAGCAGGCGGACCTGCAGTACGTGGTCTTCCACGATGGCGAGGGCAAGGTGTTGCTCTACGAAGGGCGAGACCAGAAGCAGGATCACAGCGATGTTTTGGAATTCCACTCTGGCATCTACCGCCAGCCGGTCTCCGACGGTGACCCGCTCCAGGAAAAGGCCGCAGACAGCAATCCCGAGCGGATCGGTGAAGTCGTGCTGGGCATGTCCAGCGCCCGGTTACTGGCGCGGCAGAAAGAAATCTTATTGGCAAGCCTGCTCCCCGCCCTGTTCGCCATCATCATTGGCCTGTGGATCGCCCATTATCTGGCTCGCCAGATCGCCTCCCCCCTGGGGTATCTCTCCGGTTTGCTGCGCACCCTGCGCAATGGCGATTATCAGGTGCGTGGCAGCAGTTATCTGCGCGGCGAGCTGGCCGAGCTGCAGGATGATATCAACGAGCTGGCCGGTAGCCTGGAAGGGGCCCATCGGGAGCAGCAGACGGCCATCGATAAACTGCGCCATGCCCATCGTCAGGCGCAGACGGCCAGCCAGGCCAAGAGCGACTTTCTGGCCATGATGAGCCACGAGCTGCGCACGCCCATGAACGGGGTGCTGGGCATGCTGCAATTGCTGGAAGAAACCGCCCAGAGCGAAGAGCAAAACGAATACACCCGCGCAGCGCTGGAATCCACCGGGCATCTGCTGGATGTGATCAACGACATCCTCGATTTTTCCCGCATCGAAGCCGGGCGCATGGATCTGGATCCGGTCTTTTTCGAGCTGTTGCCATTGCTGGAAAATTGTGTGGCCACCTTCCGCTACATGGCGGAGAGCAAGGGGCTGTACCTGCGTCTGGACAATGCCGGGATGCTGGCCGGCAAAATGGTGCGCAGCGACCCGACCCGGTTACGGCAGGTGCTCAACAACCTGATTTCCAATGCGGTGAAATTCACCCAGGAAGGAGGCGTGGCCCTGGAAATCACCGCAGAGCAGATTCGCGATGACTGGCTGGATCTGACCCTGGCGGTACATGACACCGGGATCGGTATCCCCCAGCATCGCCAGAGCGACCTGTTCAAGGCTTTCTCGCAGATTGATTCGTCCACCTCCCGGCGCTTTGGGGGCACCGGCCTGGGGCTGGCCATCGCCCGCCGGCTCAGCGAAATGCTGGGCGGCACCCTGACCGTGAGCAGTGCGGAGGGTGGGGGCAGCACCTTTACCCTGTCGTTGCGCTTGCTCTATCGCAGCCAGGCGCCGGCGCCGCTGGCGGTACCCGCGCACGAGGAAGACCGCCGCGGCGGGCTGCTGTTCGGCCTGGTGTTGCTGGTGGAGGATAACGAGGTGAATCAGCTGGTGACGCGGCGTTTGCTGGAACATATGGGCGTCACCGTGGTGACCGCCAGAAACGGGCACGAAGCCCTGGAAAAAGTCCGTCAGCGGGATTTTGACTGCATTCTCATGGATGTGCAGATGCCGGTGATGGATGGCCTGGAAGCCACCCGGGCCTTGCGGCAATGGGAGCGCGAACGGGGGCGGGCGCCGATCCCGGTGGTGGCGCTCACCGCCAATGCCATGGACGAAGAGCGCGACCGCTGCATGGTGGCAGGCATGAACGCCCACCTGGCAAAACCCTTTCGGCGCCAGCAGCTTACTCGGGTGCTGAGCCCTTATCTGACCCCTGAACACGCTCAACCCGGGCGCTGACCTCGCCGTCCGCCAGGCGGGTGGTGAGCATATCGCCGGCCGCAATCTGCGCAACGGAACGCACCGCCTGTTCGCCCTTGAAGGTAATGCTGTAACCGCGTCCCAGGGTTTCCAGGGGACTGGCGGTGTGCAGCCGTTTGCCCAGATTGCCCAACTGCACTTGCTGTTGCTGGATAAGACGCAGCAAGGGTTGGGGCAAGCGTTTTTCCAGGGTCTGCAGCCGTTGCTGGCGGTCGGCCAGCAACCGTTGTGGAGACTGCCTGACCAGCCGCTGTTGACTGGGGCGCAGGCGGCTCTGCAGCAGTGCCAGCCGTTGTTGCATGTGCCGCTGCAGGCGCCCCTGCAGTTCATCCAGTCGCTGGCTGCTCTGTTCCAGAGAGTGGCGCGGCGAGCGCAGGCGCTGGCTCAGGTGACGCAGCCGTTCCTGGGGCGCGCGCAGCTGCTGGGCCATCACCCAGCGCAGACGCCGGTGCAGGCCGCCCAGCCGTTGTGTGACCACCGACAGATCCGGGCTCACCAGTTCGGCGGCGGCGGACGGGGTCGGTGCGCGCATATCCGCAGCAAAGTCGGTCAGGCCGGTGTCGACCTCGTGGCCCACGGCAGAGACGATGGGAATCGGGCAGGCGGCCACGGCCCGGGTAAGGGCCTCATCGTTGAAAGCCCACAGATCTTCCAGGGAGCCACCGCCACGACCGATGATCAGCACGTCACATTCGTCCCGGCGAACCGCCAGATCCAGTGCCTGGCAAAGTTGCCCCGGGGCATCGTCTCCCTGAACCGCCGCCGGGTAGATCACCACCGGAATGGACGGACAGCGACGTTTGAGTACCTGCAGGATATCGCGGATGGCGGCGCCGCTGGGGGAGGTGATCACGCCGATCTGGCCAGGCCAGGCGGGCAGGGCGCGTTTGTGTTCCTGGGCGAACAGGCCCTCCGCCTGCAGCTGGGCCTTCAGCGCCTCGAACTGGGCTTTCAGTGCCCCCTGTCCGGCGGGCTCCATGTGCTCCACCACGATCTGGAAGTTGCCGCGGGGCACGTAGAGGGTGACCTTGGCGCGCACCAGCACCTGCTGGCCATTCTGGGGATTAAAGTCGAGCAGCCGGTTGCGATTTCGAAACATGGCCCCATTAATCTGGGCACGCGAATCTTTCAGACTGAAATACCAGTGGCCGGAAGCCGGACGGGAAAAGTTGGACAGTTCTCCCTGCAGCCAGATGAGCGGAAAGGAGCCTTCCAGCAGGCCCTGGGCTTCCAGGTTCAGTCGGCTGATCGATAGCGGTTCGGCGCGGGATGAAAAGGTCATCGCGGGAGGGTAGCGATTTTCCTCCGACCTTGCCAGCGCTCTGATTGTGTACCACGGTGGGTTTGACGTATAATCGCCCGCCTAATTTCCGGGGGTGGCCCAGGGAGTCTCTGGATAGCCCCTTGCGTACTCAGTCTTTCAGGCTGGCTCACAATCTAGGCGCACTTTTGAAGGCAGGCTGGTTGCCTGTCGAGAAAGTGCAACAACGAGTGTGGGCCAGCCTGGAAGACCCGAAGGGCGAGGCCTGAAACGCACATCTGCTGCGCTTTGGCTCTTGAAAAGGGAACCACCCTTCCCGTCGAGCCAAAGCACAACAGCTGCACGCTTCAGGCCACGCTGAGCACGCAAGGGGCTATTCAGAGACTCCCACTGCCGCCTTAACCGGCGGCACCCGGTCCTCCTCCTTAACTCCGGGTGCGCCCGACAGAACCCCAATCAGCGGTTCTGGCCGGGAACCCTCTCACTTCCTACGGTGCAATATGCTCAGAATCGTGCAAGAAGCATTGACGTTCGACGACGTTCTGCTTGTACCCGCCCATTCCAATGTGCTGCCCAAGGATGTGTCCCTGAAATCGAAACTGACCCGGGACATCGCCCTCAATATTCCGCTGGCGTCAGCAGCCATGGATACGGTCACCGAGCACCGCCTGGCTATTACCATGGCCCAGGAAGGGGGCATCGGCATTCTCCATAAAAGCATGGAAATTGCCGACCAGGCCCGTAACGTGCGGATGGTAAAGAAATACGAATCCGGCGTTGTCAAAGATCCGATCACCGTCAGCCCGGACACCACCGTGGCCGAGCTGCTGCGCATCACCGAAGCCAACAAGATCTCCGGTGTGCCGGTCGTGGAAGGCGATCAGGTGGTGGGCATCGTGACCAGCCGTGACACTCGCTTTATCACTAATTACGACCAGTGCGTGAAAGACATCATGACCGGCAAGGACCGGCTGGTGACCGTGCAGGAAGGCGCCGGTGCAGATGAAGTCCAGGCGTTGCTGCACAAACACCGCATCGAAAAAGTGGTGGTGGTGAATGGCAGCGGTGAGCTGCGCGGCATGATTACCGTGAAAGACATCGAAAAAGCAGCCAAATACCCCAACGCCTGCAAGGACTCCCAGGGACGCCTGCGGGTCGGTGCAGCCGTTGGCACCGGTGCCGGTACCGACGAGCGCGTTGCCGCTCTGGTAGAAGCCGGTGTGGACGTGATCGTGGTGGATACCGCCCACGGTCATTCCCAGGGCGTAATCGACCGGGTGGCCTGGGTGAAGAAGCACTTCCCCGAGGTGCAGGTGATCGGCGGCAACATTGCCACCGCCGCCGCCGCCAAGGATCTGGTTGCCGCCGGTGCGGATGCTGTGAAAGTGGGCATCGGCCCGGGCTCCATCTGTACCACCCGTATCGTGGCCGGTATCGGCGTGCCGCAGATTACGGCCATTTCTGATGTGGCCGAAGCGCTGAAGGGCACCGATGTTCCCTTGATCGCTGACGGCGGCATCCGCTTCTCCGGTGACATTTCCAAGGCCGTTGCCGCCGGCGCCAGCGCCATCATGATCGGCTCCCTGCTGGCCGGCACGGAAGAAGCGCCGGGGGATGTGGAACTGTTCCAGGGCAGCTACTACAAGGCATACCGTGGCATGGGTTCCATGGGCGCCATGTCCGGCTCCACCGGTTCCTCCGACCGTTACTTCCAGGATGCTGCCGCCGGTATCGAGAAGCTGGTGCCGGAAGGCATCGAAGGCCGGGTACCCTACAAGGGCCCCATGAGTGCCATCGTTCACCAGCTGATGGGTGGCCTGCGTGCCTCCATGGGTTACACCGGCTGTGCCACCATCGAAGAGATGCGCACCAAGCCGGAATTCGTGAAAGTCACCAACGCGGGTATGAAGGAATCCCACGTGCACGATGTGACGATCACGAAAGAGGCGCCGAACTACCCGGTGGGCTGAAGTCCATCACGCTTCGACATGTTTTATTGATTCAGGGCCGGCGCTGCCGGCCCTTGTATTTACAGCCTGCCAGCCAGGCGCCAGCGGAAAGCGAGCCATGAAAGATATCCATGCCCAGCGCATCCTGATTCTGGACTTCGGTTCCCAATACACCCAGCTGATTGCCCGCCGGGTGCGGGAAATCGGCGTGTACTGCGAAATCCGGGCCTTCGACATGACCGCCGAGGAGATCCGCGAATTCGCGCCCAAGGGCATTATCCTGTCCGGTGGCCCTGAATCCGTCACCGCCGCAGAAACCCCCCGTGCCCCGGAAGCGGTGTTCGAGGCCGGTATCCCGGTGCTGGGCATCTGCTACGGCATGCAGACCATGGCCGAGCAGCTGGGCGGCAAGGTGATTGCCGGTGAAAAGCATGAATTCGGCTACGCGCGCGTGGAAAAGGCGGAAAAGAATCGCCTGCTGGACGGCATTGTCGACCACGAAGAACAGGGCAAGGAATACCTGGATGTTTGGATGAGCCACGGTGACCGTGTCGGCGAAATGCCGGCCGGGTTCGTCACTACCGCCACCACCGGCAGCTGCCCCATCGCTGGCATGGCCAACGACGAAAAACGCTTCTATGGCATCCAGTTCCACCCGGAAGTGACTCACACCCTGCAGGGCGGCCGTCTGCTGGAGCGCTTCGTGCGTGAACTGTGCGACTGTGAAGCCCTGTGGACCCCGAGCAACATCATCAACGATGCCATCGACACCATCCGCGAGCAGGTGGGCACCGATGAAGTGATCCTGGGCCTGTCCGGCGGGGTGGATTCCTCCGTGGTGGCGGCGCTGCTGCACAAGGCCATTGGCGACCAGCTCACCTGCGTGTTCGTGGACAACGGCCTGCTGCGTCACCAGGAAGGTGACCAGGTCATGGAAATGTTCGCCGACAACATGGGCGTGAAAGTGATCCGCGTGGACGCGGAAGACAACTTCCTGGGCAAGCTGGCCGGCGAAGCGGACCCGGAAAGGAAGCGCAAGATCATCGGCAACACCTTCATCGACATCTTCGACGAGGAAGCCGGCAAGCTGAAGAACGCCAACTGGCTGGCCCAGGGCACCATCTACCCGGATGTGATCGAATCCGCCGCCAGCAAGACCGGTGGCGCCCATGTGATCAAGAGCCACCATAACGTGGGCGGCCTGCCGGAAGACATGAAGCTCAAGCTGGTAGAACCCCTGCGTGAACTGTTCAAGGACGAAGTGCGAAAGATCGGCCTGGAGCTGGGGCTGCCCTATGACATGGTCTACCGTCACCCCTTCCCGGGGCCGGGCCTGGGCGTGCGCATCCTGGGTGAAGTGAAAAAGGAATACGCCGACACCCTGCGCCTGGCTGACCATATCTTCATTGAAGAGCTGCGCGCTGCCGGCCTGTATCACAAGACCAGCCAGGCGTTTGCCGTGTTCCTGCCGGTCAAGTCCGTGGGCGTGGTGGGCGATGCCCGTCGCTACGAATACGTGGTGGCCCTGCGCGCGGTGGAAACCATCGACTTCATGACCGCTCGCTGGGCGCATCTGCCCTATGAGTTCCTGGAGCTGGTCTCCAGCCGGATCATCAACGAGATCCCCGGCATCAGCCGCGTCACCTACGACATCTCGTCCAAGCCACCGGCCACGATTGAGTGGGAATAAGTCTGAAACCGGCTTAACCCACCCTGTAGGAGCGTGGCTGGCGGTGCGATTCGCCTTCCCGGCGGCAAGCATCCCGCCGCCAGCCATGGGAATATACCGTTCCGGGCGCTTGAAAAGTGTCCGGATTTGCTTAAAATACGCTCCCTTGCCGGTTTTCAGGCGCTGTTATGCAGTGGCCTGGCAGGAGAGAGACCGCTCAACCGGCCAGAATTCATTCCGTTTCAGTCAGTTGCGCACGCCGGCCGCAGGGGTCGGGGTTGTTGTGCCCGTTGTGGTGGCATACAATGCGCGCCTATTTACTGAGGCGATGAGGCGACTCGTCTCGTTTTCGATAACAGATTGGAGGTTCACGACATTAAGCGTGGAGGCAAAGGCCGCGAGCAGCGCGCCAATATAAATCAGCAAATCCAGGCAACCGAAGTACGGTTGATTGATGTGGACGGTGAGCAGGTCGGTATTGTGACCCTGCAGGAAGCGCTGGAGAAAGCCACCGCAAAACAGCTGGATCTGGTGGAAATCTCCCCTGGTGCGGAACCGCCGGTTTGCCGAATCATGGATTACGGCAAACACCTGTTTGAAGCCAAACAGAAGGCCAAGGAAGGGCGCAAGAAACAGCGCCAGACCCAGGTCAAGGAAATCAAATTCCGTCCCGGCACCGACATTGGTGACTATGAGGTGAAACTGCGTAACCTCATTCGTTTCCTCGAGGCCGGCGACAAAGCGAAAATCACCGTCCGTTTCCGCGGCCGGGAGATGGCTCACCAGGAACTGGGCCGGGAGCTTCTCGCACGTGTCGAGAAGGACCTGGAAGAATACGGTTCCGTTGAGCAACGTCCGAACATGGAAGGGCGCCAGATGATCATGGTGCTCAGCCCGGGCAAAAAGAAGAAGCAGTCCTGATCGACTGTTTAATTAATTCACCAACTTGAGAAGGTACCATGCCTAAAATCAAGACAAATCGTGGGGCTGCCAAGCGTTTCAAGAAAACCGCCTCCGGTTTCAAGCGCAAGCAGGCATTCAAAAACCACATCCTGACCAAGAAGTCTTCCAAGACTATCCGTCAGCTGCGTCCGAAAACCGAGGTACATGATTCTGATGTAGCTCTGGTTAAACGCATGATGCCCTACGCATAACTGATACGGTTTTTGGAGACTGAAAAATGGCACGAGTAAAGCGTGGTGTGCAGGCCCGTCGCCGGCACAAGAAGATTCTCAAGCAGGCTAAAGGCTACTACGGTGCCCGCAGCCGTGTATTCCGTGTAGCGGTTCAGGCCGTTACCAAAGCCGGTCAGTACGCGTACCGCGACCGTAAGGTTCGCAAGCGTCAGTTCCGTCGTCTGTGGATTGTTCGTATCAACGCCGCTGCGCGTCTGAACGGCCTGTCCTACAGCCGCATGATCGATGGTCTGAAAAAAGCGTCCATCGAAGTTGACCGTAAAGTACTGGCGGACATCGCTGTCCGCGATCAGGCAACCTTTAGCGCTTTGGCCGAAAAAGCCAAAGCGAGTCTCACCGCCTGATTACTGTTTCGTCCTAGACAAAACAGCATACTCAACGGGGGAAGAGCTCGCGCTCTTCCCCCGTTTTTGTTTGAAAAAAGACCAGAGGCAAGCGACAAGCTGCAAGCTGCAACACGATTCCTCCATGCAGCCACACGAAAACGCTTTCCCCGTGCCGCAATGTGTCGGCGCGGCTCAAGTGGTAGTCGGTTGGCAGGGTTCTGAACCGCGTTGCAGCTTGTAGCTTGCAGCTTGCCGTTTTCTAAAGACTGCGGAGTCTTCAATGGAAAATCTCAACGCCCTGGTTGATGCTGCCCTGGCAGACGTCGAACAGGCTGGCGATATCCGGGCCCTGGACGATGTCCGGGTGAAGTACCTGGGCAAGAAAGGCGAGATCAGCGCCCTGATGAAGGGCCTTGGCAAGTTGAGCGCGGAAGAGCGCCCCCAGGCCGGTGCGGTGATCAACGAGGGCAAACAGAAAGTCCAGGATGCCATCGCCACCCGCAAGCATGCCATGGAAGAAGCGGCCCTGGCCCAGCAGCTGGCCAGTGAAACCGTGGACGTGACCCTGCCGGGCCGGGGCGAACTGCCCGGCAACCTGCACCCGGTCACCCGCATGCGTCGCCGCATTGAAGATTTCTTCCTGCGTCTCGGCTTTGATATTTCCGAAGGGCCGGAAGTGGAAGATGACTTCCACAACTTCGAAGCCCTGAATATTCCGTCCCACCACCCGGCGCGGGCCATGCACGACACCTTCTACTTCGGTGACGGCCGTCTGCTACGTACCCACACCTCGCCGGTGCAGGTACGGGTGATGGAGCAGGGCAAACCGCCGTTCCGCATCATTGCCCCGGGCCGGGTATACCGTTGTGACTCCGACCTGACCCACACTCCCATGTTCCACCAGGTGGAAGGGCTGCTGGTGGACAAGGACGTCACCTTTGCCGACCTGCGCGGCACCGTGGCGGAATTCCTCAAGTTTGTGTTCGAAGTGGAAGACCTGCCGGTGCGTTTTCGCCCCAGCTACTTCCCGTTCACCGAGCCCAGCGCCGAAGTGGACGTGGGCTGTGTCAGCTGTGGCGGTAAAGGCTGCCGGGTGTGTTCCCATACCGGCTGGCTGGAAGTGATGGGCTGCGGCATGGTGCACCCGAAGGTGCTGGAGCACGGCGGTGTGGACGCCAGTGAATACAGCGGTTTTGCCTTCGGCATGGGTGTGGAGCGTCTCACCATGCTGCGCTACGGCGTTAACGACCTGCGGATGTTCTTCGAAAACGACACCCGCTTCCTGTCCCAGTTCGGTTAAGGCGTTTCTGTACCAAGATGCCGCCGTTGGCGCCTTGTTCACAAGGCGAATTCCCCGGCGGCCATACAGAAACTCCCATGATTTAAAGGAATTCGACAATGCGTTTTAACGAAGCCTGGTTGCGGGAATGGGTCAACCCCGCCATCGATACCGACACCCTGGTGAAGCAACTGACCATGGCCGGCCTGGAAGTGGACGCCGTGGAACCCGCCGCCCCGGCCTTCACCGGCGTGGTGGTCGGTCAGGTGGAAAGCTGCGAACCGCACCCGGATGCGGACAAGCTCAGCGTCTGCCAGGTCACCAATGGCACCGACACCGTGCAGGTAGTCTGCGGCGCGTCCAACGTGCGCACCGGCCTGAAAATTCCCTTCGCCCAGGTGGGCGCGGTCTTGCCCGGCGACTTCAAGATCAAGAAAGCCAAGCTGCGCGGCCAGGAATCCAACGGCATGCTCTGCGGTGCCTCCGAGCTGGGCCTGGAAGACCTCATCGATGGCCTGATGGAACTGCCGGAAGACGCCCCGGTGGGCACCGATGTCCGTGATTATCTGCAGCTCAACGATGCGGTCATCGAAGTGGACCTGACGCCCAATCGTGCCGACTGCCTGAGCGTGCGTGGCATCGCCCGGGAAGTGGGGGTGATGAACCAGAGCCCGCTGGCCAACATGAACATCGACAAGGTGGCCCCGGCCATCGACGACACCCTCAGCGTCACCCTGGCGGACAGCGAGGGCTGCCCCCGTTACCTGGGCCGGGTCATCAAGGGCGTCAACGTGAACGCCGACAGCCCCCTGTGGCTGATCGAGCGCCTGCGCCGCGCTGGCCTGCGCACCATCGACCCCATCGTCGACGTGACCAACTACGTGCTGCTGGAGCTGGGCCAGCCCCTGCATGCCTTCGATCTGTCCAAGCTCAACGGCGGCATCACCGTGCGCAAGGCCAAGGCCGAGGAAGCACTGCTGACCCTGGACGACCAGGAGCTGACCCTGCGCGACGACACCCTGGTCATCGCCGACGACAGCGATGCCCTGGCCCTGGCCGGTGTCATGGGCGGCAAGCCGTCCTCCGTCACCAGCGACACCCGGGACATCTTCCTGGAATGCGCCTTCTTCGCGCCCCTGGCCATCGCCGGCAAGGCCCGCTCCTACGGCCTGCACACGGATTCCTCCCACCGCTTCGAGCGGGGCGTGGACCCGCAGCTGCAGAACGAGGCCATCGAACGGGCCACCGCCCTGATCCTGGAGATCGCCGGCGGCCAACCGGGCCCGGTCAGCGAAGCGGTAGACGAGAGCAAGCTGCCGCGCCAGGCGGAAATCACCCTGCGTGCCGACCGCATCGAAGGCCTGCTGGGCATGGGCCTGCCCGCCGAACAGGTTGAAGACATCCTCAGCCGCCTGGGCATGGAAGTGTCCACCCAGGAAAGCGGCAAGGAATGGATGGTGCTCGCTCCCAGCTGGCGTTTCGACATGGCCATCGAAGCCGACCTGATCGAGGAACTGGCGCGCATCTATGGCTATGAAAAGCTGCCCAGCCGGGTGCCGGCCGGTTCCCCCTCCGGCGAGCCGATGGCCGAGCAGACCGTCAACCAGCGCCGCCTGGGCGATGCCCTGATTGACCGTGGTTATCTGGAAGCGATCACTTACACCTTCGTGGAGCCGGGTCTGCTCAAGCAGGTAGAGCCACGGGTGGAGCCGCTGCCGCTGCTTAACCCCATCTCCACGGACCTGGGCGTCATGCGCACCACCTTGCTGGCCGGCCTGTTCAGCACCGCCCGCCACAACCTGAACCGCCAGGCCGACCGCCTGCGCCTGTTCGAAACCGGCCTGCGCTTCGTACCGACCGAGCAGGGGCTGGAACAGACTCCCATGATCGCCGGCCTGCTCTACGGCAGCGCCCAGCCGCAGAACTGGGAAGGCAAGCGTCCGGTGGACTTCTTTGACCTGAAAGGGGACGTGGAAGCGCTACTGACCCTGTCCGACGCCGACGCCTTCCGCTTCGAGCCCGGCGAGCATCCGGCCCTGCACCCGGGCCAGACCGCCGCCCTCAAACGCGATGGCGAGGTGGTCGGCTACCTGGGTCGCATCCACCCGCGTCTGGCCGCCGATCTGGACCTGCCGACCCAGCTGTACGCCTTCGAACTGGCCCTCGCGCCCCTGCAGCAGGGCGTATTACCGGCATTTGCCGGAGTCTCCGACCAGCCCCGCATGCGTCGCGATTTGGCCTTTGTCGTGGAAGACAACGTGCCCGCCGGCGAGCTGGTGGCGGCGGTCCGCAATGCCTGTGACGAACGTCTCACAGGGGTTCGGATTTTTGATATATATCAAGGTGATAGCATCGGTGAAAATCGTAAAAGCCTTGCTTTGGGCTTGACCTTCCAGGACCGTTCGCGCACTCTTAAGGATGAAGAGGTAAACGACCTGGTGGATGCCGTAGTATCCCAGTTAAAACAACAGTTTAACGCCGCCTTAAGGGACTGATTAAGGAAGGGTTAGGGAGCTATTGATGGGAGCGCTGACCAAAGCGGACATGGCCGAGCGTTTGTTCGAAGAGCTTGGCCTGAACAAACGTGAAGCGAAAGAAATGGTGGAGATGTTCTTCGAAGAGATCCGCCATTCGCTGGAAAACAACGTGCCCGTGAAACTCTCCGGCTTCGGCAACTTTGATCTCAGGGACAAGAGTGAACGGCCAGGGCGCAACCCGAAAACCGGTGAGGAAATTCCCATCACCGCCCGCCGGGTTGTCACCTTCCGTCCAGGACAAAAATTAAAACAACGGGTTGAGGCCTATGCTGGAACCAAGTCATAACGACGAATTGCCGGCGATTCCAGGGAAACGTTATTTCACCATCGGTGAAGTCAGCGACCTGTGTGACGTAAAGCCCCACGTGCTGCGCTACTGGGAGCAGGAATTCCCCCAGCTCAAGCCGGTCAAGCGCCGTGGCAATCGTCGCTACTATCAGCGCCAGGACGTGCTGATGATCCGCCAGATCCGCAGCCTGCTGTACGATCAGGGCTTCACCATCGGCGGTGCCCGCCAGCAGCTCACCGGCGGCGCCAATGCCGAACAGGCCACCCAGTACCACCAGCTCATCAAGCAGATGATCGTGGAGATGGAAGAGGTCCTCGACGTCCTCAAAGCCTCCTGATCCGGCACCAACCGTTCCCCGCCATCCCCGATGGCGAAAAAGCCCCGGCAGCCCCGCTCCCGGGGCTTTTTCATACCCGCGAGTCGCCGTTGGAGCCCATGCTCGCATGGCGAAGAGCCAGCAGCCCTCACCGGGCCCACCAGAAAAGACCCTATTGCCCAAACACATAGCCACCGCTCACCCCGCGCTCCGACGCTAATGGAAGCGGGCCGAGGCACTCCAGTCGGCACGGCCTCTCCCGCGTTGCCCCTTGCAACATGAAACTTGCCCCCATCGCTCAAACCCTGACCAATCAGCACTTTACCGGTTCCATCCCCCCACCAAATCCGCTATGATTGCCGCCGCTTTGGTAGCTCTGCCTGCCAAGCACATCTCGGGGCGTAGCGCAGCCTGGTAGCGCACTTGCATGGGGTGCAAGGGGTCGGAGGTTCGAATCCTCCCGTCCCGACCAAATTAAGGTCGGAAAAACAAAGAGATAGGCCAGTCATGGATGACTGGCCTTTTTGGTTTTTAGGCGTCGCTTATGCTTTTCTGTGTTTCGTCACCGTTCCGTCACCGTTTCTCAATAGCTAATCCCTGTGGCTGGCCTGTCTCCTTTACTTTACGCGCCACTGACCTTTAGTTTTCCCTGATTGGTCAGGCGGTCCGTTTACAAAGGCCTGGCGCGTATTGGATGCCCGGCAAGATGGCTGAAGCTGTGCCGGATCACTCTAGAAAAGGGGTTGAGGGTACTCCATAGCTATGAGGCTGGGTGACGCTTGTAGTTGCAGCGTTGGGTGGATCACTTGGAGGTGGTGTCAGGGCGCTGAGTAGTTAGAAGTGCGAGACGCGTCAATTCGAGCATCCTCAAGGTGTCTTGCTGCCAGCTTTTTGGCTTGAGAGTCCAGGTCGTCCCTTTTGTTCGCATCGAGTTGTATGGGGTCCTGCAATCCCTGCCTTTCTAATTCCTGCCTTACAAGGTCTTTCTCTACTAGCTTTCTTATAAGTTCTTCATATTGCTTGAGAATGCCCGCATGCCTCGTATTTTCTTTCCGCAGGCGACCTAGCTCTTTGGTTTTTCTGTCCTCTACCAGTGAATTGCGCGTTTTTCTGGCGCCTTCGAGTCTTTGTTGATGCTCATTTCTCAGTTTCTCGATATGTGTTCTATCCTGGCAAATCAGAGCTGTCAGGTGGGCGCTTTGTGACACCTTTAGATATTTGGACGTACGTTTCAAAAACAGAGCTTCTTCTACGGGTAGCACAAAACTGAAAGTCCGCTTGTTTTTGTTCTTCCGGTAGCTGTAAGCATTCCATGCTCGTTTGATGCGTGCAAAAGCATCTGCCCCCAATCCGTTATTCCAAATTCTTTCCAGTGTCATCAAGGTCGGCTCGTTCTCTTCGTGGGGAGCTTTTACTGAAAGGGCTGATGGGGGGTTGTTTCGCAAATAGTGCCTGGCCCAATCTGACTTGTCCTTGTCGGAGCCAAGCCACTCTTTCGGTGGGATTGGTTTCTTCACTTTCAATGCTCCTAATGCTTGAGATTTTCATGACAAGTAAATCATACCGTATGAATTGACGTAAATATGATCATAATTGATAATGGGCAAAAATAGATATCATTTGTGCAAATATGTACCTTGGCAATGCTCTAGTATCCAGCTTTAACTGCTTGTCGTCTGAAGAGCTGCAGGCCGCTGAGCGATATTTTTTGACTGCCTTTATCTATCAATTTGGTATAGGCGAATGGGCTCAAACGTCTCTGGACCGTTTGGCGGGGAAGTTGGGAGTTAGTGAGAGATTAGCCCGTCATTCGATAGGGGTACTGGTTGACCAAGGTCTTCTTGATGCCCGGCGCGTTGAAGGTAGGACCGGAAGGCCGTCTTACGATTATCGACTTTCAAAGCTCGTTGCCGATCGGTTGAATCTCCAGGTTGGGCCAGTGAGTGTGGGACATGAGGGGCTGGTAAAGTCACTGCTCAGTATTCCCTCACCTGGAGGGTTGGAGGTCACGAGAAAGAAAGGTCGTACTTTTGGCCCTCCCAACCCTGATGCCCTGAGTGTCGGTAGCAAGCTGGTTCTTATAGTGTTGCTGACTGAGGCGGATTCCTGCGGTGTAGTCAGAAATTGTTCGACTTTTGGCTTGGCCAAGCAGGTGGGGATGTCAGTTCAAAGAGTACGCCGGCATTTGAGGAAGCTTTGGCGCTTAGGGTACATGCGAGATGTGGTTGCTGGGATTGTGAGTGATATAGGAATCGGCAAGTGCCCGAGCATCTATTTTCTCAACCTGGCTCACCCTATTTTTGAGGCTAGCTGGTGTGGTCGGGCGTTTGTCCTTCATATACAAAAAAAAGATCAGTACCACCCGGGCCGAGAGATTCCTCAGTTGATAAGGATTCTCAGTAATGGTTGTGAGGATGATTCCTACGTTGCCATTGAATATGACCGTAGAAACTATTTGTTGCCGGTGAAGTGTGAAGATGACGTTGCTAAAAGACTCAAAGATGCTGTGCTCGATGGGCTTGAAGAATATCTGCAGGCTGTTTTAGACGATTATGTAGGTCAAATATTGACCGATAGATACTTATTCATTGGCAGTCAATTTCTACCAGAACCAAGCATCAATCTGCGCTTAGAAATGGAGGCATTGCTATGTGTAAAGGAGAGAAAGGGTAGCGATGAGGCGGCCTCTAGAGCGGCGATGTTCCTATCTGGCTGGATATGGAGGGCTGCGTGCATGAAATCTGAAGTGCTAAGCAAAAAACTAGGGGTGATGCGTTTGCTTATGCCACCAGATGGTAGGATATCGATATTGCGATCAACAGAGAATGGTAAGTTGTTGATTTTAAAGGCTGTGGTTGCGCCGCCGCCAGGCAGAAATGTTACTCCGGGGATTTACCAAGGGGCTTCAATCGATTATGTAAAATCAACTAAGGAAATCAACCGTGTAGACTTGTCTACAAAAGAGCAGTATGAAATTGGCCTGCTTGTTAAGCCAAGTGTAAAGACCAAAAAGGAGGTTGTAGACACGGAAGTTGGTATTGAGGATGAGGGGTAGTTACATACCGTGGATAGCACTGATTTAAGCTGTGAATTGATGTCAGCCTTCAAGCTCAATAGTGTTATTGGTTTGTGGGCCTTCTGGGTACGATAACCCCGTTCCAGAACTCGTAATCGATTGTTTTAACTGGATAGCGCTATTTGGGCTCCCGTCTGTGGGGTAAAGGCCCTGTTGTGGGCTTTCAGTACTTGATAACCCGCTCTGAGTGTCGGTAATAGATATATATAGTCATAAAGTCACTTAGCCAGCCCACTTGTGAAGGCTGGTAAGTGCAGTTGGTTGAGTAACAGGCAGGCTGGACCAAACCAGCCTGCTCATGAGTAAATTTCAACCAGTGCGCTGGTACCTATGAAGAAACCATAGGTGCCAGACAATGAGAAAACGACATTCAAGCAACACCAACCTCAAACTCCACTATGAATCAGTCTGGGAGGGCTTGCCGGTACTGGCAAGGCCTGACCGTCCACTCGCGGTGAATTACCTCAAATCTATCCGGTCTACTTTGGACCGGGCCTTAAATGAGCATCCACGAACCTGTGTCATCCATTTCGTTGCTAGGCTGCCGTACGGTTGGTCAGGTCCCAAAGGGGGGCAGGCAAGCGGCTTCATCAACTCTCTTCGTTCGCAGATCAGGTGCGACTCGAAGCGTAAGCGCGGCCAGGGAAAACGGGTTCATGACTGCCATGTTCGTATGATCTGGTGTCGCGAGTTCGGTGGGGAAGGGCAGCCCCATTATCATATTGCCATTATGGTCAATAGGGATGCTTACTCCGCGTTGGGGCGTATCTTAGGTCAGCAAGAGCCGGACTTCCCCTGGTGGTTGGCGGAAGAACAAGCAGTTAGCAACATGGCAGAGCGTATTCAGCGAGCTTGGGGTCGCACTCTTGGTCTGACTGGGAGTCAAGGAATCGGTTTAGTCCATTTCCCTGATAGCCCGGTCCAGCTGATTTCAAAAGGATCGTCTATGTATACCGCGCAATATCATGAGGTGTTCAGGCGCATGAGCTACTTGGCAAAGGTGGATACCAAGCTTTATGACGATGGGTTTAGGAACTTTGGCTGTAGCCAGAGAGGAGGTGAGTAAGTTTTTACGTTGCTGCGCTATCGCATGAACGAATGACGAGGAGAATTTCATGCGATTCATGAGGCTAACAGAAGTGATACGAGATACCGGTCTTGGCCGTTCTTCGATCTACAAGCGTATTGCTGAGGGTGTATTCCCCAAGCCAGTACCGCTTGGTGGAAGAACGGTTGGCTGGGTATCTGATGAAATCGAGGCCTGGATTTTGGAGAGGATTGAGGAGAGGGATTGCCAGGAAGTGCCTCATTGACCGGCTATTGGGCTTTCGTGGTTCATGGATGGCTGCGAGGTTTTGTATCAGATGAAAGCAGGAGGGGGCTCCAATTTGTAATGGTAGACCCCGGTACCAATAGGACCGGGGAGGTTTAATGCCAATTGATCGAGACCTTGGAGCGTAGTAGGCGAGGAAAACGGGGACTATCCGAGAGGATGTTCTGCTCGGGTATCCACACACGACGTGACGGTGCTGTTACCAATAAGGCGCTAATCTTTCTTATACAGCACTGTCACTTTGCCGGCAGGTTTGTTCTTGCCTATCTCATAATCAGGGTTGAAAGTGGCGAGATTATGAGCGGCGATGCCAATCACTGAGGCAAAGCCAGTAACCTGGGTAAAGCCAGTCGGGATAGCGAAGCTGGCTAAGGAGGCCGCTCTGTATTCTGTGTACACGCGGCAACGTAGCCCTTTTTTTTCAATGGCTCCCTCGACTTTATTTACCACGGAGCTGATGTTCTTGACCGCGACAATTTGAAAGGAAGCTTTCTTGGCAATGAGTTCGGAGAGCTTTTCAGTAGTGATGTCTTCGGAGGTGTATTTTTCGATGTCAATATCTTTGCTCATTGAGTTGTCCTAGTTTGAGGAGATGATAAAACGGGCAGATTCGCTGCCCGTTCTAGTCAGCGACTGGGTCTTATTGAAGTATGATCAAAGCTCCGCTATTTGCTGTAGGGCATCTTCATAAGCAAATAGTGTGTCGAAGTTTTCGTTGTAAATTAGGTAGAGGGCGGACTGTATGTTCTCGTGTGGCGTTTCTTCGATGGTATCT